>JAVERH010000128.1:0-6405 GCA_034007245.1 Coriobacteriia bacterium
GGGTCTGTTCCGCTCCACCATCCCGATCCGTCCAAGCAAGTGGTATCTGATGCCGGGACTGCTGCGGAGCGTCCCGGAACGATCCGGTACGATCATCCGGGGGTTCCAGCTCGGTCTGTCCAAGCGTCGTGACGTTTGGAGTCGAAGAGCTGTCAGTCGCGTCATGATCTTGCGCTGGCTGATCAAAGGGACCGGTCCACTCTAAGGCGTGAGCCCCGTGCTAGGATTCATCTTAGGTTCGACGGAAGGGTAGACCTGTGAAAGGGATCATTCTGGCCGGTGGCGCTGGCACCCGGCTCCACCCGGTGACTGTTGCGACATCCAAGCAGCTGCTTCCGGTCTACGACAAACCGATGATCTACTACCCGCTCTCGATCCTCATGCTTGCGGGTATCAAAGACGTCCTGGTCATCAACACCCCGCACGAGCAGTCGGCGTTCGAGCGCCTGCTCGGTGACGGGTCGCAGTGGGGTATCAGTATCACCTATGCGGTGCAGCCGGCCCCGGAGGGTCTCGCGCAGGCGTTCCTCATCGGCGAGGAGTTTCTTGCAGGTGAGCCCGCATGCCTCGTCCTCGGCGACAACATCTTCTACGGTACCGGACTCGTGCGGATGCTCACCGATGCGCGCGAGCGGGCCACGGCAGGCGGTGCGGTCGTCTTCGGCTATCAGGTCAGCGATCCCGAGCGTTACGGCGTCGTGGAGTTCGATGTCGGGGGACGCGTACTCTCAGTCGAGGAGAAGCCCGAGCATCCTCGCTCGAACTTTGCGGTGACGGGCCTGTACTTCTACGACTCCCGAGTGACCGAGATGGCGCGCCGTGTCACCCCGTCGGCGCGCGGTGAGCTCGAGATCACCACACTCAACAACTTCTATCTCGAAGACGGTTCGCTCTCCGTGACGCTCATGGGTCGCGGCATGGCGTGGCTCGATACCGGCACGCCCGACTCGCTTATGGAGGCGGCCTCCTTCGTGCAGACCGTCGAGAAGCGGCAGGGACTCAAGATCGCCTGTCTTGAGGAGATCGCGCACAGGCAGGGTCTCATCGACAGGGCAGCGATGGTCGCACTCGCTACAGGCACGTCATCCGACTACTACCGTTATCTGACCGGACTTTAGGGAGGCAGACATGATCGAGGGCGTGAAGGTCAAGGATCTGAAGGTCATCCCCGATGAGCGCGGACTGCTCATGGAGATGTGGCGCAGTGACGACCCGGACTTCCAGAAGTTCGGGCAGTGCTATATCACCATGGTCTATCCCGGTGTTGTAAAGGCATGGCACTACCACGAGAAGCAAGACGATCACTTCGTGTGTGTCGGCGGGATGGCCAAAGTCGTCCTCCACGATCGGCGTGATGGTTCGCCCACGTTCGGTGAGACCGACGAGTTCGTCATCGGATGGCAGCGCCAGCGCATGATCATCATCCCCAAGGGCGTCTACCACGGGTTCACGGCGATCAGTACCGAGCCTGCGATGATCGTGAACATCCCGACCGAGCTCTACGACTACGACGAGCCCGACGAGTTCCGCCGTCCGTTCGACGATCCGGAGATCGGCTACGACTGGAGC
Source organism: Coriobacteriia bacterium (assembly GCA_034007245.1). Lineage (GTDB taxonomy): Bacteria > Actinomycetota > Coriobacteriia > Anaerosomatales > Anaerosomataceae > Anaerosoma. The sequence goes on from JAVERH010000128.1 coordinate 1,570, forward strand.
GTGAAGAACGGATGAGACTGCTCGTCTCAGGTGGCGCCGGGTTCATCGGCTCGGCGTTCGTGCGACGCATGCTCCAAAAGCACGCCGACTGGGAGGTCGTCGTCTTCGACAAGCTCACCTATGCCGGCAACCTCGACAACCTGAAGCTTGTAGAGGCCGACCCGCGCTATTCGTTCGTGCGAGGCGACATCTGTGACCGTCAGGCGGTCGAGGGTGCTGCGTCAGACGTGGACGCCATCGTGAACTTCGCAGCCGAGACGCATGTCGACCGCTCCATCGACTCACCGGAGGACTTCTTGCGCACGGACATCCTCGGCACGCACAACCTGCTCGAGGTGGTGCGTGCACGCGGGATCGCGCGCATGGTGCAGGTCTCGACCGATGAGGTCTACGGGTCGATCGACGAGGGGTCGTTCACCGAGACCGCCCGCATCAGTGCCTCGTCGCCTTACTCGGCGTCGAAAGCCGGCGGTGACCTTCAGGTGCTTGCCTATCACACCACCTACGGCACACCGGTGCTCATCACTCGGGGCTCCAACACCTACGGACCCTATCAGTATCCGGAGAAGCTCATCCCGCTCTTCGTCACCAACGCACTCGAGGGTGGGGAACTGCCGCTGTATGGTGACGGCCTGAACGTTCGTGACTGGCTCCATGTAGACGATCACGCGGATGGGATCGAAGCGGCGCTCACGTGCGGTCGTCCCGGCGAGGCTTACAACATCGGTGGCGGTAACGAACGCACGAACCGCGAGATCACCGCGATCATCCTCGACGAGCTGGGACTTGACTGGGACAAGACCGTACGTCAGGTAACCGATCGCCCCGGTCACGATCGCCGCTACTCGATCAGATGCAAGAAGGCGTACTCGGAGCTCGGCTGGTCGCCGTCGGTCGACTTCGGGCGCGGACTGCGCGAGACCATCAGGTGGTATCGCGACAACGAGTGGTGGTGGCACAAGATCAAGCATCAGACTGCCGAGTTCGCCGACTGGCGCACGCGCTGGTACGACGAGCGGAGGTAGCGTCGTGATCGACGTATACCTCATCGCGGGTGCAAGCGGTATGCTCGGGACCGCGCTCAAGCGTGTCTGCGCCGAGCGTGGAGTGCGCTTCGATGCGCCGGGCGAGGCCGAGTTCGACATCACGGACGATGCGGTCGTGTCGCGGGTCGTGGCTGACTTCTCGGTCTCGCTGGGTACCGGTGAGCGCGGTGTGCTCGTCAACGCTGCTGCCTATACCGATGTCGAGCGTGCCGAGGATGACGTGGATTCCGCCTATCGAGTGAACGAGCACGGCGCGCGTCTGCTTGCAGAAGCTGCACGGGATACCGGCCTGGTTTTCGTGCATGTCTCCACGGATTTCGTCTTCGATGGCACCAGGGACGGCGCCTACACGGAGACCGACGAGCCACATCCGCTTTCCGTCTACGGCGCCTCGAAGCTTGCAGGAGAGCGTGCGGTCATCGCAGCTTACCCGGACTCCCTCATCGTGCGTACTGCGTGGGTGTTCGGCGAGAACGGTGTCAATTTCCCCACGAAGATCCTCGACCTCGCGCGTGAGCGCGAGACGCTGTCCGTGGTGATCGACGAGGTCGGCTCGCCGACCTATACGGTCGACCTTGCGCGCGGCATCCTCTCACTCTTGGACGTTCGAGCCACGGGCCTGTTCAATCTCACCAACACGGGCTCGTGTTCGCGCTACGAGATGGCCGAGGCGATCGTCGATCTGGCCGGACTCCAGACCGTGCTCGTCCCGGTGACGGCGGACGCTTTCCCATCGAGGGCGGCGCGACCGGCCAACTCGGTCCTCATGTGCTCCAAGGCGGCCCGGGCCGGCGTCGTCATGCCCGGATGGCGCGATGCTCTCGAGCGCTTCATCACATGATGCCACCATGCGGAGGTGCGCATGAGCAGCAGTGAGCTGCGGGTCATCGTGGTCGCCCACAATGCCGGTGATCTCCTGGCGCGCAGCGTAGCCAGCGCCGTCGATCAGGCCGGTGCGGACAGTGTCACCATCGTGGACTCAGGGTCGAGCGATGGGGCTTCGGAGTACGTGGCCCGTGCGTACGACGGAGTGTCGCTCATCCGCGTCGCGAACCGCGGCTTCGCGGCCGCGAACAACGTGGTGCTTCAGGACCTCGGCACGACGTTCGCACTGCTGCTGAACCCCGACGCCATCCTGGAGCCGGGGGCGCTTGCTGTGCTCGTCGCCTGTGCCGAGACTCATCCGCGGGCGGCTATCGTCGGCCCTCATACGATGGATCCCGATGGTGGAATCCAGGCTGGTTCGTACGGGCGTTTCCCGACGTTACTGCGTCTTCTTGCGCTCAGGGCGCAGCGTTTCCGCCGTCGGTTATCGGGAGGCGACGGCAGCGGGCTGCCCGAGTTCGACCGATGCACATCGGTGGACTGGACGACCGGGGCGTGCATGCTCGTGCGTGCCCGGGCTATCGAGGAAGCGGGTCTGATGGACGAAGGCTACTTCCTCTACTTCGAGGACGTCGACTGGTGTCATCGCATGCGAGATGCCGGCTGGGACGTACTCGTGGAGCCTGCGGCGCGGGTCGTACACTATCTCGGTCGTTCAGGTGCCGCATCAGCGGTCGTGGCTCAGGCGTACAGAGACTCGTTCTACCGCTACATCGAGAAGTACGGACTCAGGGGCCTGGGCGCCGTCGCACGCGTGGGCCTGGCCGTGCGGCGTGCGTTTGGGGGTCGTTCCTGATGAAGTCGCTGTTGGACTGCCGGATGGCCGGCTGGACGGGTGTCGGACGTTACACGCGGGGTCTTGTGCGTGCGCTCGCGCAGACGCCGGGACACGAGTTCGTCTTGGTGCTGGCGGCTGGCGACGAGCCTGTGGCGCCGGTCTCGACATCCGTCCGTCACGTGATCGCCCATGGACACCCGTTCTCGCCTGGAGGCATGCGTGAGCTTGGCACGATCGTCTGCCGGGAGCGTCCGGACGTCGTGCACTGTCTCCACTTCCCGACGCCGTCGCCCGTCACTGCGCCGCTCGTGGTGACGCTTCACGATCTGACACCACTCGTGATGCCGGAGGTCATGCGCTCTGTACTCCGCCGCGGCATCTATCGGCGTCTGAATCGCCGAGCCGTGCGTGTGGCCGACGCCATCATCGTCCCATCTGCGCATACCGAAGGCGATGTCGTTCGTCTGCTGTCGGATGCCGAGGGTAAGACGCGGGTGATCCCTGAGGCTGCCGACGACTTCGCATCCGGCCCGATCGGGACGGTCCCAGCGTCGTTACTGGCATCTGGCGAGCGGTACGTCTTCTCGATGGGGAACACGAAGCCTCACAAGGACCTCCCCACGCTTTTGACGGCGTTCGAACGATTGGCCATGCAGTACCCGGAGCTCGTGCTGCTGCTCGCCGGGGATGTGCCTGAAGGCCACCGGTCTTCGCTCCGGCACTCAGCACTCCATGAGCGGGTCCGTTTCACGGGTCGCGTCACCGATGACGAGCTACGTGCTCTCTACGCCTCGGCGGCCGTCTTCGTGTTCCCCTCGCGCTACGAGGGGTTCGGACTGCCACCGCTCGAAGCGATGGCGCTGGGCGCTCCAGCGGTCGTGGCGGACGCCGCGTCTGTGCCCGAAGTGGTAGGGGATGCAGCGCTCATGTTCCAACCGGGCGATGCGGAGGCGCTGGCCCGGGCTATCGCGCAGGTGCTGGACGATGACGCTCTGCGGCAGCAGCTCATCGCGGACGGGCTTCGACGGGCGGGAGCGCTCTCCTGGCGTGCCGCAGCGGATGCGACGCTCGGGGTGTATCGCGCGCTTGTGGATCAGGCTGTCGGTCAGCGTTCCCAGTCGTCTTCGTAGCGCGTGATGTCGTCCTCGCCGAGGTAGTCGCCCACGGCGATCTCGACGATCCGCAGGACTTCGACACCCGGGTTCTCGAGCCGGTGCGTGAATCCCCGGGGGATATACGCGCTCTCGTTGGGCCTCACATCGAAGACCTCGGTGCCGCGCGTGATCCGTCCCCGGCCCTCCACGACCACCCAGTGCTCGCTGCGGTGCTTGTGGCTCTGCAGCGAGAGTCGTCGGCCCGGAAGTACCTCGATCGTCTTGACCTGGAAGCCGCTGCCCTTCACGAGCATGGTCCACTTACCCCATGGTCTGAGCGAGGAGCGGTTCTCCACCGTCTCGCGTGCGCCGTTCGCCTTGAGTGCGTTCACCACAAGACGGACGTCCTGAGCGCGGTTCTTAGGTGCGACGAGCGTGGCGTCTGCGGTATCCACGACCATGAGATCCTGCAAGCCGATGGTTGCCACCAGGCGGTCGGCCGAGTACACGATGGAGTCGTGCGAGTCGATGTCGAGGACGTTACCCGAGTGCACGTTGCCGTGTTCGTCGGGCTCGGCGATCGACTCGAGCGCGGCAAGCGAGCCGACGTCGGACCATGCGAGGTCGGCGGGAACGACTGCAACGGCTTCCGAGACCTCAAGAACGGCCTTGTCAAACGGTACCGATGGTAGCGCGGCAAACCATGCACGTGCGTCGTCACCGGTCCACTCGGTGGCTGCAAGAGCTGCGACCGCACATGCGACCTCTGCGATCTCCGCCGAACGCCCACTTTCCGGTGTCGCACGGTGCTGGCCGGCAGCAGACAGCTCTGCAAGCACGGTCGAGGCTCGGGCGACGAGCATGCCGGAGTTCCACAGGTAGCCACCATCAGCGAGGAAACCCTCGGCCGTTGTCTGGTCAGGTTTCTCGACGAACGCCGCTACGTCGTGGCCTACGGTGTCGCCCTCGGTGGCTCCGGGGATCGTCTCACCCATACGGATGTAGCCGTAACCGGTCTCTGGGCGTGTCGGCG
>JAVERH010000129.1:0-6401 GCA_034007245.1 Coriobacteriia bacterium
CGAGCACCCTATGCTGCGTGCTCCGCAGCGGAGAAAGGCCCAGGCCGGTACGGGAGCCGCGGAGTGGTGCTCCCATGGCGACGAGGCTCGCATCGAACTCAGCGGCGAGTATCGCGACACCGCGATCGAGCGTTCGGGCGGTACGCACGACCGTCTTGACCGAATACCCCTCGGCGCGAACCGCTTCTGCGAGCGTCGCGAGGGTCGATTCGGCGCGAGCGAGCGCTTCAACGGAGCGTCGCGCACGCTCGGGCTGCACGATGTGGGCGAGCACGATCATCGGCCGACATCCGGCATCGCATCCGGCGGCTTCGATCGTGTTGAGCAGCCGCTCGGCAGGTAGTGTCGCGCTCACTGGCATCAGGAAGACGCGTGAGTCGCACGTGGGGATATCGTCGTCTCCGGCAGTTGCCGGCTTCTGCACCAGCGTGCATGAGACCGCCTTCGTGGTAAGAACCGGGCCGACAACCTCAAAGAACACGATGGCGGCAAGGATGACGGCGTTCACCGTCGGCCCCGCCTCGGGGAACGTCTGCGCGGCTGCCAGTCCGAGGCCGACGGCCACGCCCGCCTGCGGCAGCATGCCGAGACCGATCCATGCCGACTGGCGCAGGTCGTAGTGCGCTGCAATGCCTCCGGCGAAGCCAGCGAGGAACTTGCCCGTACTCCGTGCGACGATGTAGGCGATGGCGAGAACGCCGGCTGCCAGTACGGCTGCAAGCTCGAGATGCGCGCCGGCCAGCGTGAAGAAGATGATGTAGACGGGGTACTCTACCGTCCGAAGTGAGCGGAAGACGCGTTCGCGATCGCCCCGTCGTTCTTCGATCGTGGCTGCGACAACGCCAGCAGTGAGAGCCGCGAGCAAGCTCGAGAAGCCGAGAGCCTCGGCGGAGGCCACGACGAGCAGAACGGTCAAAAGGCCGAGTGCAAGGATCTCACCGTCTTTGAAGACGCGTTTCATCAACTGCGCAAGCGCAAGTCCGCCGACCAGGCCGAGAAGCAGACCGCCGCCCACCTGTCCGGCAGTATCGAGCAGTGCTTCGCCGACCGTTGTGTGGATCCTGAGCGACAGCATCAGGAACGGTGCGGCCACCGAGTAAGCGACGACCGTGAACACCGAGTCGAGTGCCGAGGCACCGAGCATCGTGTCGCACGCACGACTCTGCGCACCGAGCTCGGAGATGACCGCCATGATGGTTGCCGGTGCTCCCGATATGGCGATGATGGCGAGGAGCCATATGACCACGGGGTCTTCGGGGCGAAGCAGCCAGAGTGCAAGTGCTACGAGCGCGCCAGGTAGCACGATGTTCAACACGGATGCGACCCAGAATGATCCGTCGTGTCGCTGCAGCATCTTCCGGGTGAGTTGTTCGCCGATGAGAAAGACGATGACGCCGAGGGTAAGCGGCTCGGCGAACGCGATCGTCTGCATGAGCTCGCTTGAAAGCAGACCCAGGCCATGAGGGCCGGCTGCGATACCCACGAGCAGGAAGCCGGTCACCGAGGGCAGGTGAAAACGAGTCGTCACGCGGGCCCCAAGGTAGCCGAGTGCGATGAGCGATCCCACGATGACGAGGTCGATCCAGACGGTTTCCTGCATGGGTGCCTCCGGTCGACGAGCCGATCGTTCTCTGACAGGGTACCGCACCGGATGGGGCGCTGTGAGGTCGGCTGATTTGTCGGATTCGTTACCTTCTGGTAACCTAATCCAGCTGCCTTCAGAGGCGGCGGCGCTGCCCGGGTAGAGCGTTCGGCTCTCGTCCGTTCCCCGGAGTGGTACCTCAGCGAGGACCGTTGCCGACCGGGCGCGGACCGCCTCGCGCCAGACCTTAGCCGCTCGCTCGAATGCTGCGGGCAGGCATCGTTAGAGAAGAACGTCAATCGGATACGTATGTTAGGCAACCTGGCAGCAGGCACGTGAGCGGGGGTTTCATCGCACATCGATGGCCGCCCACTTACGTCCTGCCGTCTATGGTACACAAGGAGGTGTTGGTTTGAGCGCAGTCGAAGTCAAGAACGTCTACAAGGTGTTCGGTGCCAAGGCCGATGCTGCGGTAGAGATGCTGAAGGCAGGTAAGACTCGTGATGAAGTGGCCGAGGCCACGAATACGGTGCCTGCTGTCATCGATGCGTCTTTCACGATCGAGCGTGGCGAGATATTCGTCGTCATGGGTCTTTCGGGCTCGGGTAAGTCTACGCTGGTCCGCTGTCTGAACCTCATGCATCCACCGACGAGCGGCTCTGTCAGCATCGATGGAAACGACCTCCTGTCCCTTTCATCGGCCGAGCTTCGGGCCATCCGGGCCGAGAAGATCAGTATGGTCTTCCAGCACTTCGGCCTCTTTCCGCATCGCTCCGTGCTGGATAACGCTGCGTGGGGCCTCGAAGTCCGCAGGGTGCCTGAAGCTGAGCGGCGCGAACAGGCCGCCAAGGCACTCGGTCTTGTCGGTCTTGCCGGTTGGGAAGACTCCTATCCTGGCGAACTCTCCGGTGGGATGCAGCAGCGCGTCGGGCTTGCCCGTGCGCTGGCGACGGATGCCGACGTTCTTCTGATGGATGAGGCTTTCTCGGCGCTGGACCCGCTCATCCGCAGTGAGATGCAGGAGCAGCTCGTCAGCCTGCAGCAGGACCTGAAGAAGACGATCATCTTCATCACGCACGACCTCAACGAAGCGATGTTCCTCGGTGACCGGATCGCGATCATGAAAGACGGCGAGATCGTCCAGATCGGCACCACCGAGGAGATCCTTCAGGCTCCTGCAGACGACTATGTGCGCTCGTTCGTGCAAGACGTCGACCGATCGCGCGTGCTCACGGCCGAGATAGTGATGGAAGAGCCTATGGCGAAGATCCTTCGCCGTGAGGGCCCGTCGGCTGCGTTGCGAGAGATGCGGCTGCGCCAGACCGCAGGCGTGCTCGTCGTGGACGAACGCAAGCGTCTTGTCGGTGGAGTCACCGATGAGGACGTGATCAAGATGATCCGCTCAGGCCAGCACGAGCTCAACAACAACAACATCATTCCCGTCGATCAGATCGAGCGGGTGTCTCCCGACGCGTCGCTCGTCGACTGCCTTATTCCATCAGCAGAGAGCCGTCTGCCGCTTGCGGTGGTCGACGATGATGGGGTGCTTCTCGGGGTGATCCCGCGTGTGACGCTTCTCAATGCTCTTGGTGGAAGCGACAACGGCAGTGCGACGACCGAGGCTACCGGGCAGTCCGACGCAGACAAGGCTGTCTCTGAGGGAGAGGTGGTGTCGTAATGGATATCACCACATATCGCATCCCCGTAGGTGACTGGGTCGACGCTGCCGTTGAGTGGATGACCGTCAACCTCGAGTGGCTCTTCGACGGCGTCGCTACGTTCCTTAAGGCGCTGATCAGCGGGCTCGAGACAGGGCTGCTCGTCCCTTCGGCACTCATCATGGTGGTGATCGTGGCCGCACTCGCGTATGTGGCAAAGGGGTGGAAGTTCTCGCTCTTCTCGGCACTGTCGTTCGCGGTCATGGCGATGATGGGTCTGTGGGAGGCGGCGATGTCCACACTCTCGCTTGTGTTGGTAGCGAGCGTCATCGCTCTCATCATCGGCATGCCGCTCGGTATCGCCGCTTCGCGGAGTGACCGTTTTAGCCGCATGCTACGGCCGGCACTCGACCTCATGCAGGCCATGCCGTCGATGGTGTACCTCATTCCGGCCATCGTGTTCTTTGGCATCGGTACGGTGCCCGGCGCGGTGGCGACCGTGGTCTTTGCTCTGCCTCCAGCTGTCCGGCTGACAGAGCTTGGTCTGCGCCAAGTCGACCAGGAGGTCGTTGAGGCCGGTGAGGCGTTCGGTGCGACGCCGTTCAAGATTCTCACCCGCGTACAGATCCCCCTCGCTCTGCCAACGATCATGGCAGGCGTCAATCAGGTCATCATGCTCGCGCTGTCGATGGTCGTCATTGCCGGCATGGTGGGCGCAGGCGGACTCGGCGCCGTGGTCTTCCGCGGCGTGACCCGTCTCGATGTGGGACTCGGCTTCGAAGGAGGTCTGAGTGTCGTGATCATGGCGGTCTTCCTGGACCGGATCACGGCAGCGTTCGGCCAGCGGGCATCCAGGAGGGTGTCTCACTGATCGTCGGACGTAGGATTGTCAGCAACTAGGAGGGAGTTTGCTTATGTCAGGAACGATGAAGAAACGCGGCCGGTTCGTAACCGCCCTTGTGCTCGCGCTCATGCTCGCGCTCACCGGCATGTTCGCCGGTGGGTGTACGACTGATACGACGGATACTGATGCGGATACGGCCATGGATGGCGGCGACGTCGATGCCGGCGGTACCGTCAGGATCGGCTGGATCCCGTGGGATGAGGATGTCGCTGTCACGTTTCTGTGGGAGCGTATCCTCCAGGACGAGGGTTACGATGTCGAGCTGACGCAGCTCGATGTGGCGCCGGTGTTCGAAGGCGTCGCGTCCAACGATCTCGACCTGTTCTTCGATGCGTGGCTTCCGTCGACGCACGAGGACTACTGGACCGAGTACAGCGATCGTCTTGAGGATCTCGTTGTCTGGTACGACAACGCTTCTCTCACCTGGGCCGTGCCGGAGTACATGGATATCGACAGTATCGATGATCTGGTCGGTCTCGAGGACGAGTTGGACAATCGTATCGTCGGTATCGAGCCTGGTGCCGGTCTGACGCGCATCTCGCGCGAGTCGGTGCTGCCCGACTATGCTCTGGACGGCTATGAACTCCTTGAGGGCTCGACCCCGGCTATGCTCGCTGAGCTCGATCGTGCGATCAAAGATGAGGCTCCGATCGTCGTGACCCTGTGGCGTCCGCACTGGGCGTACAGCGTCTTCCCGATCAAGGACCTTGCCGATCCCAAGGGCGCGCTTGGTGCAGCTGAGGAAGTCCATGCTGTTGGTCGTGCCGGGTTCACCGCTGACTTCCCTGAGGTTGCTGAGTGGATCGGTGCGTTCGAGATGAACGACGATCAACTCGCTGAGCTCGAGGATCTCGTGATGAACGAGTATGGGAGCGGTCAGGAAGCTGCTGCTGTCGAAGAGTGGCTGAGCGACGCGGACAACCGCGCGCTTGTGGACGGCTGGCTCGGCAAGTAAGCAGCTGCACTCGGAAGAACGGCGGGGGCTTCGTCCATCCGGGCGGAGCCCTCGTCTTTCGCCTCCCCCGTGGTGTAGCATCCTGGACATGGATGAAGACAACGTCTACATGTCGCTTGCTCTCGAGCAGGCACATCTTGCCGCCGCCGAGGGTGAGGTGCCCATCGGTGCAGTACTCGTCTGTGATGGCGCTGTGGTAGCGCACGGGCGTAACGCCCGGGAGTCGGCGACCGATCCCACCGCGCATGCTGAGCTGATCGCGATCCGCGATGGCGCGCAGCGTCTCGGTCGATGGCGTCTGTCGGGGTGTACGCTCTACGTCACGCTGGAGCCGTGCCCGATGTGCGCGGGTGCTCTCGTGAACGCCCGGATCGGCCGGCTCGTCTACGGCGCGTCGGATCCCAAGGCGGGCGCAGTAGGCACGCTCTACGACCTGTCGTCGGATGCACGTCTCAATCATCGCTATCAGGTGACTGCAGGCGTACGTGGCGATGAATGCGGGCAACTACTCAAGGAGTTCTTCAGGAGCCTGCGGGCTTCTCGCGACAACGGATAGGGGAGATGTATGAGACGCTGGGCCATGCGAGGGGGGCTCGTGCTGGCACTTGTTCTTGCGGGCGCGTTGTTGGTCGGTGCGCCCGCAGCCTTTGCGAAGTCCTACGAGATGACACATGTCTGGATCGACGCGCAGGTTGAGCCTGACGGCTCCATGACGGTCACCGAGGAGCGCACTTTCGACTTCAGCGGGGAGTATACCTTCGCCTATTGGGAGCTCGATAAGGGCGGTTCAGACGGCGTTGAGGTGCTTAGCGTGACGGGACCGGAGGGCGAGTATGCGCGCTCCGAATACAACGACATCGATCCCAACAGGACACCGCAGACATTCACCGTCGTCGACCACGGCTCCTATTACGACGTCCGTCCGTATTTCCGTGCCGCGGACACAGAGCATACGATCACGCTCCAGTATCGCGTGCTGGGTGCGGCAACGCGTTGGCAGGATACCAGTGAGCTTTACTGGAAGTTCGTCGGCGAGCGGTGGGAGCTACCCGCCGGGGATATCCGCGTGCATATCGCTTTGCCCGGTGGAGTGGCTCATGACGATGTGCATGCATGGGCACACGGTCCCCTCACCGGTGACGTGTCGATCAACGATGACGGTACGGTCGATCTCGTTCTCGATCGGCTTCCGGTCGAGACGTTCGTCGAGGCGCGCGTGACATTCCCCGACGATGCGCTCTCAGGGGCGCAGGTGCTGCCTGAGAATCGTCTGCAGGCGATCCTTGACGAGGAGGGGGCCTG
>JAVERH010000130.1:0-6331 GCA_034007245.1 Coriobacteriia bacterium
CACCGCATCGGCCATGCCGTTGGGAAGATCCTGCATACCCCGACGGAAGGTGTTGAAGAACGCCCAGGGCTTTGCTCCCGGCTTGGGCGGATACTTCCTCTTCATCTCTTCGCGCTTCTTCCGCTGATCCAGGAAACCGCGGATCAGCGACCCGAACTCCTGCTCCATCTCGAGGAAGTTAGGGAACGTCGCTGCCAGCGACATCTGTGAGGGCTCGGAGGCGTGGACGCCACCCACCAGGGGTTCGGCCAGACGGTCAAGCGCCTCGCGACCCATACGGCGGACCACGAACTCTTCCAGCGTCTCATCGTGATCCTGTGCGGTTTCTCCCTCGGCCCACCGTGTCTTGCGCGGCAGGAACCAGTCGAGTGCCATGCGGAACTTGCCCGGCCACGAGTAGAGTGACGTCGTCGCGAGCGGCATAAGCTTGGTGGGCGCGAACATCATGATGCCATCAGGCATCTCCACGAGACGGTCACCCTTCACGATGAGCGTCTTCTTGTTCTCTTCGCACGCGGGGACCATCTCATCGCCGATGCCAAGCATCCGTGCGATCCGCGCGACTGCAGGCTTCGTGGAGACGAAGGCGTCGCTGCCACCATCAACAACGTACTCGCCGCCATCAGGATCGGGCACGATCTCACTCGCGAGCTTACCGCCGATGCGATCGTCTTTCTCGATGAGCACGCAGTCGACATCGTGCCCTGCTGCAGCCGCCCGACGCACCTTGTACGCGGCACCGAGCCCGGCCACGCCGCCTCCGATGATGATGACCTTCTTCACATATCCGCCTTTCGTGACACGCACCCTACGGCGCGATACCGATCGCCTCTAGTACACCCGCTTCTCCTCGTCCGAATCCTCCGCGAGCACGATGCCCACCTCGCCGAGCACCTTCGAGACCGCACGCTCTCCACTCTCGAGTGCGTTGGGTACGCCAACGCCCCGGTATGCGTTACCCGCGAGGGCGAAGCCGTGAACCCCGGCCTCGAGCCGCTCGATCTCATCCACCCGATCGAGGTGGTTGAGCGTGTACTGCGGCATCCCCTTATCCCAGCGGAACAACCGCGCATAGCGAGGCCGGGCGTCGGGCTTTATGCCGAGCAACTTCACCATCTGTGTCCGCGCAAGCTCCAGGAGCTCATCGTCACTCGCTTCCAGGACCGCTTCGTCGCGGGGACCGCCGAGAAAACCACGGAACAGCACCGTTCCCTCCGGGGCCCGATCGGGCCACTTGGAACTCATCAAGCTCACCCCGGTGAGCGGACGCTTCTCCACCATAGGCGACAGGATGCCATGCCAATTCAGATCGAACGGACAGTCATCGACATCGAACGCGAGGATCGCGGTGGCCGAAGACGAACACGGGATCGTGCTGAGGACATCGGCGAGCGGTGCATCGATCGGCGCTGTCAGCTCTGCGGCCGCCCAGACCTCGGTCGCAACCACGACCGCATCGCCCTGAAGCGTCTCGCCGGTGCTGAGCGTGACCATCCACCCGTCGCCATCGCGCACGATCGATGTGGCTCCTACGCCGGTATGGATGTGCTCACGTCCGGCCGCGTCAGCCATGCGGTCACAGATGAACTGCAGTCCGTCGTTGAACGAGGAGAACATCGTCCGACGCTTCTGACCGGGCTTCGGTGAGTACTTCTTGCGCATCTCCTCGACCTGCTTGCGCTGCGCAAGGAAGCCACGGATGAGCGAGCCGTGCTGCTGCTCCATATCGAGCAGCATCGGATAGCGTGCGGCCACCGACATCTCGGCAGGCTCATCGCCGTTCACGCCGGCGGCGAGCGGCTCGGCAAGCCGGTCCAGTGCTTCACGACCGAGTCGGCGGACGACGAACTCCTCGAGCGTCTCGTCGTGCTGCTGCGCGGTCTCACCGTCGGCCCAGCGCACTTTCCGCGGCAGGAACAAGTCAACGGCCATGCGGAACTTCGCCGGCCACGAGTAGAGCGAGGTAGTCGCGAGTGGGACGAGTTTGGTGGGCGCGAACATCATCATGCCGTCGGGCATCTCGATGAGCTTGCCATCCTTGACGATGAGCGTCTTCTTCGTCTCATCGCGCGTACCGGTCTCCTCGTCGAACACACCAAGAAGCTTCGCGACACGGTGCACTGCGGTCTTGTTGGTCAGGAACGAGTCCGACCCTCCATCGGCGATGTAACGGCCACCGTCGGGATCCTCGGCGATATCCGTGTGGATCTTCCCGCCGATACGGTCGTCACGCTCCACGAGGGCGAAGGTGATATCGTGGCCTTCGTCGGCGGCGCGACGCACCTTATAAGCGGCACCGAGACCCGCGATACCGCCTCCGATGATGATGATGTGCATACTGCGGCTCCTTCTTCTCACGATGGCGGTGCCGGCCGCCGCAGTTGTTCCCTGATCGTCCGTCCGATGTCGATACCCGTGCTTACAGCAGCGGTTCGACCGACCTGCATAGCGCCTCCACGAAACTATCGTCGCTATTGGGGGCTGGAGTCCGCACGTAGGTAATCCCAAGCTCGGCAGCACGCCCTGCCGCCTCGATATCGAGATCCCAGAGCGTCTCCATGTGGTCGATCGCAAAGCCGATCGGGACGACGACGACAGCGTCGTAGCCACTCACTGCCGCGCGCCCCATGACGTCCCCGAGGTCCGGACCAAGCCACTCGCCCGGTCGTGCGCCCTTGGACTGATAGCACTGCAGCCACGACACTGGACCATCGAGCGCGCCGAACGCACTCACGCTCGACAAACGCTCGTCATCGCTGAAGTCCGTACCCTCGGCCAGCCCCGCGATCAAGGCGACCGCGCCGGCCACCTCACGCAGACCGCCAGGATACGGGTCATCCGGCACGAGGTCCGCTACGGGAAGACTGTGCGCGGTCATGATCACGAGCGGCCGCTCCGCATCGATACGATCGAGCGCGTGCAAGCATGCATGCCCGAAGAAGTCACGATACTCGGGCGCCCGGTGCAGAACGGGTACTTCACACACCTCGCCGATCGCAAGACCCTGTGCCGCATCGAGCGCGCATGTCCTGAAAGACTCACAGGTCACCTGGGACTCGAATGCGGAGAGCGGCACCATCACTATACGCGTCGCACCCTCGGCCTGCAGCTCCTCGAGCGCGGACCCGATCGACGGCTCCCAGTACCGCATCCCTGCGCGGACCACGACATCGTGACCGCGCATCACGAGATGATGCTCGAGCAACGCAGCGATCTCGGCGGCCACACCCGGAAGTGGCGAAGACCCTCCGATGGCCCGATACTTCTTCTGCGCCGAAGCCACAAGGCCCGGTGACGGCTCACGCCCGATGAAGCGCGCCATGAACGGACCGACGGACTCGAGAGAGTCCGGTCCGCCGAATGCGGTCAGTAACACGCCGGTACGCTCTGTCACGTTCGCGCCTCTACTTGCCACTGCGGATGCGGGCTGAGTGCTCGTGCACGAAGCGAATCATCGTGCGGGCCTTCTCCGGATCACTCGTCTTGTGGATACCGTGACCGAGGTTGAAGATGTGCCCCGGACGCATACCGACCGCCTCGAGTATCTCGACGACCATCCGCTCCAACTCATCATCCGGTGCAAAGAGTGCCACCGGATCGATGTTGCCCTGGATAGCGAAGCGTTTGTCGATCTGCTCGACCACATGCTTCATGTCCAAACGCCAGTCCACGCCGATGACATCGCCCCCGGCCTGCTGCGCCAGATCGAGCATCGAGGTAGCGCCGTTGGGGAAGTGAATGATCGGCACTCCTCCCGGTACGACCTTCTTCCCGTGCTCGGTGAGCGCATCGATGACGCGCTTCGTGTACGGCAGAACAGAACGCTCGTAGTCGCGCGGCGCAACGTAGCCCACCCAACTGTCGAACACCTGTATGACCTGTGCACCAGCATCGATCTGCGCGGATAGATACGCGATCACGGTATCGGTGATCTTGTTCATGAGCTCGTCCCAGAGTGCGGGCTCACTCCACATGAGCGCCTTGGTGTACTCATAGTCGCGAGTGCCCTGACCTTCGATCATATAGCTCGCAAGCGTGAACGGCGCGCCACCGAAACCGATGAGCGGCACTTTGTGCTCCAGCTCGCCACGGAGGATCTTCAGTGTCTCCATGACGTATCCGGTGTCCTCGAGAGGGTCGGAGAAACGCAGATTGTGAACGTCGGAGGCAGTGCGAACGGGGTTGTGGATGACCGGGCCTTCACCCTTGGCGAAGCTGAGATCGAGGCCCATCCCCGGGAAGACCACGAGGATGTCGCTGAACATGATCGCGGCATCCACACCAACGAGATCGACCGGCTGCATGGATACCTCAACCGCAAGTTCCGGCGTACGGCACATCTCGAGAAAGCCATACTTCGCCCGGATATCGCGGTACTCGGACATATAACGACCGGCCTGGCGCATCATCCAAACGGGCGTGCTCTCGGTCGGCTCTCGCCGAGCGGCACGCAAAAACAGATCGTTATAGGCCATGCGAAACGCCACCTCCGGACGTCGGGGCTTCTTGAGTCGTCGCATAGTCTATCATGCGCTGCACCTGCATGACCCCCTCCACTCAGCACATCCTCAGGTTCGTTCATGGGAGTGGATATACAAGAGGCCCCGCCTACTGCGGAGCCTCTTGTCGCTGCAGTATAGGGTAGTACCCTACGGCGCAGTGTCGATGATGATCTGCACGATCGACGGATCGGCGAGGGTCGAGATATCCCCGAACGCCTCGATGCTGCGGTCGCCACCGGCGATCTTGCGCAGGATACGTCGCATGATCTTGCCGCTACGTGTCTTAGGTAGCTCGGGCACGATGTGAACGAAGTCGGGACTCGCGATCGGCCCGATCTCCTCGCGAACGTGACCGCGAAGGATCTTCTCGATCCCATCAGGGATATCCATACCGGTCTTCAGGATGACGTAGGCATAGATCCCCTCACCTTTGACGTCGTGCGGGTATCCGACGACGGCTGCCTCGGCCACGGACGCGTGGCTCACCAATGCGCTCTCGATCTCAGAGGTGCCCATGCGGTGGCCCGACACGTTGATGACGTCGTCCACGCGGCCGAGCAGCCAGTAGTAGCCGTCCTCATCTTTGCGCGCTCCGTCACCGGTGAAGTACTTGCCGGGGAACGCCGAGAAGTACACGTTCTTCATGAGTGTGTTCTCCGCGTCGCCCCAGGTACCGCGCATCATACCCGGCCATGGCTTCGTGACGCACAGACGACCTCCGCTGCCCAGCGGAGTCTCACTTCCGTCCTCGTTCACGACGACGGGCTCGATGCCGAAGAACGGGAGCGTGGCAGAGCCCGGCTTCATCGGTGTGACACCAGGAAGGTTGGTGATGATGTGGCCGCCTGTCTCGGTCTGCCAGTACGTGTCCACGATCGGGGCGTTCTCCCCGCCGATCTCCTTGTAGTACCACATCCACGCCTCGGGATTGATCGGCTCGCCCACTGTGCCGAGCACGCGAAGCGTCGAGAGGTCGTGCTTGGCCGGCCACTCCTCACCCTGCTTCATGAGGGCACGGATGGCTGTCGGCGCAGTGTAGAACTGGTTCACACCATGCTTCTCGACGATCTCCCAGAAGCGACCGGCATCCGGGTACGTCGGCACGCCCTCGAACATGAGTGTCGTGGCACCCACGGCGAGCGGTCCGTAGACGATGTAGCTGTGGCCGGTGATCCAGCCGATATCGGCGGTGCACCAAAACACATCTTCATCGTGGTAGTCGAAGACATACCGGAACGTCGTCGCTGCGTACAGGAGATAGCCAGCGGTCGTGTGTAGCACGCCTTTCGGCTTACCCGTGGAGCCGGACGTATAGAGGATGAAGAGCGGATCCTCGGAGTCCATCCACTCGATATCGCAGTGCTGGGAGATATCAGCGGCACGGACCTCTTCGTGATACCAGTAGTCGCGATCCGGCTCCATATCCACACGCGTACGTGCGCGCGAGACGACGATCACCGCGTCGATCGACGGACACTCGTTGAGTGCGGCGTCAGCTTCGGCCTTAAGCGGCACGACGCGACCGCCACGGATACCTTCATCCGCCGTCACCAGCAGCTTCGCACCACAGTCCTGGATGCGATCGCGCAGTGCCGACGAACTGAAGCCGGCGAAGATCACCGAATGGATGGCACCGATGCGCGCACACGCAAGCATCGAGATCGCAAGCTCGGGGATCATCGGGAGGTAGAGTGCGACCCGGTCGCCCTTCTTCACACCATGCTTCTTGAGGACGTTCGCAAACTTACACACCTTATAATACAGCGACTGATACGTGTACACCTTGCTGCGGCCCTCATCGGTCTCCCAGATGAGCGCGGCTTTGTTCC
>JAVERH010000131.1:0-6313 GCA_034007245.1 Coriobacteriia bacterium
TCGCGATCATGAATGCGAGTGGGAGCATCGAGTTCGCACGTGGCTACGCGCGGGATCTCGTGCTCTCGGCAAAAGTGGAGCTCGAGCCGGTGTTGTCGGCGAGCAAAGCGCGGGAGCTGCTGCTCTCGATGGCCGACTTCTTCATCCAGCGGGATAGCTAGGGCGGACCGTCGCTCGTCGATGGGTATGATGAACGAGTACCCCAAAAACGAAACGGAGGCCACGCCATGCGTGCTATCAAGGTGACCGAGAACATCTGGTGGGTCGGCGCGATCGACTGGAGTCTGCGCGATTTCCACGGATTCGAGACGCCCCTGGGGACCACGTACAGCTGCTATCTGGTCATGGGTGATGACGGCATCGCACTCATCGATGCAACCAAGGCTCCCTTTGTTTCCGAGCTGCTCGAGCGGGTCCGGTCCGTTGTGCCGCTTGAGAAGATCACGCACATCGTCGTGAACCACGTGGAGCCTGACCATAATGGCGGGCTGCCCGAGGTGATGGCAGCGATGCCGCAGGCACGCGTGGTGGCGTCGCCCGCTGGCGTGAAGGGTGTTGCCGAGTACCACAACGGTCTCGTGGTCGAGGCGGTCAAGGCTGGCGATGAGATCGACCTCGGTGGGCGCACTCTACGCTTCCTGCCGATGTCGATGGTGCACTGGCCCGACTCGATGTTCACGTACTGTCCCGAGGAACGCGTGCTCATGCCCAACGACGCGTTCGGACAGCACGTATCGAGTGACGAGCGCTTTGCGTCCGACTACGGTCTGAGCGATGCGCTCCACGAGCTCGGCGTGTACTACGCCAATATCCTGCTGCCACTCGGCACGGCAGTGGGCAAGGCGATCGACAAGGTGCTAGAGACCGGCTGGGAGATCGACGTGGTCGCGCCAGCTCACGGACTGATCTGGCGCGGCGAGGAGGTCGGCCAGATCATCGAGGAGTATCGGCGCTGGGGTACGGGCGAGAAGCGCGACAAGGCTGTCATCGTGTACTCGACGATGTGGGGTTCGACGGCCGCACTTGCGACACGTATCGCCGATGCGATGGCGGCTGTCGGCGTCGAGGTGGGCGTGTACGACCTGGCGGTCACCCCGATCGCACACATCACCGCAGAGCTGCTCGAGGCCAAGGCACTCGTGCTCGGCTCGCCGACACTTCACCACGGCATGCTCTATCGCATGGCCGGCTACCTGCAGTACCTCGCAGGCCTCAAGCCCACGGATCGGATCGCAGGTGTCTTCTCGAGTTACGGCTGGAGTAAGGGTGCCGAGAAGCAGATGACCGCGCGACTTGAGGAGATCGGCTTTGAGCTGCCGATCGAGCCCTACATGGTGAAGTATCGGCCGACCGACGAGGACTTCGAAGCAGTGAGCGAGTGGGCGGTCACGTTCGCGGAGGCGGTCAAGGCGCTGTAGTGGCAGGAATCAGTGCTTCGACGTGCTGATGCCGAGTATCTCGTAGACGTGGCAGTAGCCCATAGAGGCGCTGAGCCAGAGTACTGCGGCGATGAGACCGCCCAGGAGCGCGCTCACCGGCCCGAAGGCGATGCCAAAGCCGAGGGCGGCGCCGCCCAGTATGAAGCGGATCACCCGATCTGTATCGGATATGTTGACCGGCTTGTTCATCGCGGTCTCTCTCCTGCGGCTCGGTGGTGTTGGTTTGCTGTCCGGTTGGCTCCCGGTGACATCTTGGTAATGGGTCTGTGTGCATGATAGCGCGACCGCACGATCACCCGGGAGCCGATGATGGATGGACCACAGCCGCCGAAGTTACTCGAGGTCCTCGCCGGAGAGCTGAGGGCCCGTCACTACAGCCCTCGGACCGAAAAGGCCTACGTGCAGTGGGTCGCGCGGTTCATCCGATTCCACCGCATGCGCCATCCGGGGGAGATGGGCACCGAGGAGATCAACGCTTTCCTCACGAGCTTGGCGGTGTATGACAAAGTGAGTGCGTCCACGCAGACGCAGGCGCTCTCGGCGATCCTGTTCCTGTACCGGCACGTGCTCGGCAGAGAGGTCGGAGAGCTAGAGGGTCTTGTGAGGGCACGGAGGCCGGTACACCTGCCGGTGGTGATGACGCGTGTCGAGGTCAGAGCGGTGCTCGCCGAGACTGAGGGTGAGTACTGGCTGATAGCAGCGCTGCTATACGGCACGGGCATGCGGCTCTCGGAATGTCTGTCGCTGCGGGTGCAGGATGTGGACTTTGGCGCCAATCAGATCGTCGTGCGAGATGGGAAGGGCGGCAAGGACCGGGTGACGATGCTGCCCGAGGCGCTGAAGGGCCCGCTGAAGAATCAGCTACTGCGCACAGAGGTGGTACATAAGCGGGATCTGGCTGCCGGGTGGGGTAGGGTCATCCTGCCTCAGGCGCTCGATCGGAAGTACCCCAATGCAGCTGTCGAGTGGCGCTGGCAGTGGGTCTTCCCGCAGCAGCGCCGATGGACGAACCGCAGCACGGGAGAGCAAGGTCGTCATCATGTGCACGAGACGCTCGTCCAGCGGGCGGTGCGTGAGGCAGTGCGACGCTCAGGAGTGCAGAAGCATGTGACGTGTCACACGTTCCGGCACACGTTCGCGACGCAGTTGCTCGAGTCGGGCTATGACATCCGGACGATCCAGGAGTTGCTCGGGCACAAGAGTGTGAACACGACCATGATCTACACGCATGTGCTCAACAAGGGCGGATTGGGAGTGCGGAGTCCGTTGGATGGCATGTAGCGGTCTGGTGGACGAGTGGTGCAGTTATCCAGACTGTAGATGTGACGGGTGCAGGGGTAAATATGCGTACTTGTCCTGGCTAGAGAGAACTCCATAACGTAGAGTCAAGCAGTACTCTGTACTGGAGAATCATTGTTAGAACCACCGCCGGAAGTATTGGGGAGGGTGCATGGGGACGGATGCGAGTCAGAATCCCGGTTGTCTGGGGTCGCTTCTGCGGCTCTTCGGAATCGGGATAGAGGTCCCGGCCCCCGACCAGACGCTCCCTTATCGTCAACGCGACGACTTCCTTTCTGCAGCTGAGCTGTCCTTCTATCGAGCCCTGAGCGCTGCCGTTGGCACGAAGACTCATGTGTGTCCCAAGGTGAATCTCGCGGACCTCTTCTTCGTCGCAAAGCCCAACGAGAACCAAGGCGCGCGCGGCCGCATCTCGCAGAAACACGTGGATTTCGTGTTGTGCGATCCAGAGTCGATGCGACCACTCGCAGGCGTCGAGCTTGATGACTCAAGCCATGCACGCGCCGATCGCCAGACGCGTGATGAACTCGTGAATGGTGTGTTCGCGGCCGCGGGTCTGCCGCTGATACGCATTCCAGCGGCTGCTAGCTACAACCCCGCCGATATCGCGCTGAAAGTAGCGGCTCACCTGTCCGCGAATTTGAAAGCCGCTCAGCCTCCCGCGTCGGCGGTAACGCCCGATTTGAACGTGGGAACGCCATCGTGCCCTAAGTGTGGAGTCCCTATGGTCCTGAGAACTGCATCTCGCGGAGACCGGAAGGGTGAGCAGTTCTACGGTTGCTCGAACTACCCTAAGTGCAAGGAAACGAAGCCTCTCGGCTAGATGGTCGGCGGGGTTCTAACAAGCGCATCCAGCAGACGCGACAAGCGCTAGACTGAATTGAGGGGGCATCGGCGCGCAGCTGATGCGCAAGCACGTTAGCTGGAGGCATGCGATGGGGGTCTCGGACACGTTCTCTGCTCAGCTCGCCGATGTTATCGGCCAGTACGACGCGGATTTGGTGCGTATCAACTCGTCTGAATGGGAGGCGTCCGCGCAAGCGAGCGTCGCGTTCCTTACTCGCGCTCGCGCGGTCATCGAGCGAGTGGCCGGCTCTGCATCGCCGTATGGCGAGCAATGCACCGACATCCTTTCAGAGAATGCGACCGAAGCCTACAAGGCCAATCGTCTGGTTGGCGTCTTGCACTCGCTACGCGCAGACGTTGACGGCGGCTACCTCGAGACGGTGGCGCAACTTATCCATGGTGAGGTCTTCAGTGACTTCCTGGAGATGGCTGACCATCTGTGTGAGGAGGGTTACAAGGATGCGGCCGCCGTCATCGCCGGAAGCGCGTTGGAGTCTCACTTGCGTGCGCTGGCCGTACGCACTGGCGTTGACTGGGAGACGGAAGGGCGACCGCACAAAGCCGACCGTCTGAATGCAGATCTGGCAAAGTCCGGTGCCTACTCGGGACTCGACCAGAAGAGCGTGACCGGGTGGCTTGGCCTGCGGAATGACGCGGCGCACGGCAATTACGACGCCTACGCGCAGCAACAGGTGCGACTACTGGTCGCTAGCATTCGCGACTTCATTTCGCGACGTCCCGCCTAGCCCCAGCTAACAAGCGCATCCAGCTGACGGCCAGGAGCGCTAGACTTGTTGAGGGCGCATGGGCCGCAGCTGATGCGCAAATGCGTTAGCTGCAGTCCAGAGGGGATAACGGGTTGAAGCTCAGGCACCGCGCGTTACTCGTCATTCTCGGAATCCTCCTCATGACCGGCGGCTTCGCCGGCTTCTTGGCCTCCATGGCGTCAGCGATCCACTCGGCCGGGCCCGCGCCCTCTGAGTGGCCGGTCGGTATCGCGACCTCGGTCGTGACGCTTGGCAACGGCGAACATGCGGTGCCGCTTCCTCCCTCCGGTCGCATCCAGGTCTACGACCGTGACTGGAGGTATAAGACTGGGTGGTGGGTAGACGCAGGCGGCGGGGATTTCGTGATTCAACCGGGGGCTTCAGGCACGCTCGTCGTCACCACGGTTCGAACCGATCTCAGGCTGACTTATGATTCCGACGGCCGTCTCATTCAGCAGGTCGCTTTCACCGGCAAGTACTGGCAGGTAAAGCCCTCCAGGGACACTCGGATGATCTTCACGAAGCCCTGGTTCTTCGTGCTCTACGACCCGTTCGTCGCGTGGGGCGTCGGGGTTCTTGGGATGGCCATGCTTGCAGTGGCGTTCTGGTCTGTCATCTCGAGCATGATGCGCAACCAGCTGGAGATGCTTCAGACTCGTGGGGGACGCAGCTAACAAGCGCATCCAGCTGACGGCCAGGAGCGCTAGACTTGTCGGAAGCGCATGGGCCGCAGCTGATGCGCAAATGCGTTAGGCTGAGCGGACTCTCTGGAGGGAGAGCAATGCGACGGGTACTGCTGTTGATCGCCAGCATGGCACTACTGACAGGATTGGCCGCTGGGTGCAGCGGTTCAGGTAGCCGGACCGACTCGCTGGTGAGAGTCCCTGATGTCGTGGCCGCAGTCCGCTCACGTGACTTCCGGGCTGACTACTCAGACGATGCGAAGACTGCAGCCGTCGCCAGATCCAGCTACGTCGATGGTGCTTTGGAGGCTGCGGGCCTGAAGGCCGACTTGGTGAGCGTGCCCGGTGCGGGGGATGACTCGCAGGAGCCGGCAGCCGGCACGATGGTCGAGCCGGGAACCGTGGTCACCGTTCGGCTTGCCGTCGAGCAGTGACGGGGCCAGCCTAACAAGCGCATCAACCTGATGCGACGACCGTCTCGGTTATCCTGAAAGCGCGCGGCGCACAGGTTATGCGCAACCACGTTAGACCGAATCCCTGAAGGCAACGCAGGTCGCTGTGTTTGCTTCGGCGTATCTTATGGGATACACTCATCGTATGATCGAGATTCGGCAGACAGACGAGTACGAGTCGTGGTTCGAGCGTCTGCGCGACCGCGAGGCGCGGTTCCGCATCATCGCGCGGATCCGCCGGCTCTCGCTCGGCAACCTCGGCGATGTGAAGCCGGTCGGTGAGGGCGTCTCCGAGCTTCGGATCACGTATGGGCCCGGCTACCGCGTCTACATCAAGCAGCAGGGCAACACGCTGGTCGTGCTGCTTGCCGGAGGCGACAAGTCGAGTCAGAAGCGCGACGTCGAGCGGGCGAAGCAACTCGCTCGCGATCTGTAAGGAGGTCTCCTATGCCTACGACAAAGACGAACACCCACCCCTGGGACCCGACCCGCTACCTGGAGAGTGACGAGGATATTGCGGCATACCTCGATGCTGCCCTCGAAGAGGACGATCCGGCGCTGCTCGCCGCCGCGCTCGGTGATGTTGCGCGCGCAAAAGGCATGACCGAGATCGCCCGCGAGACCGGCCTCGGCCGTGAGAGCCTGTACAAGGCGCTGTCGACTGACGGGAACCCTGAGTTCGGGACCGTGCAGAAGGTGGTTCGATCGCTCGGACTCAAGCTGCGCATCTCGGCGGAATCGGTCTAACAAGCGCATCCAGCAGAACGCCAGGAGCGATAGACTGAAGCAAGCGCAAAGCGTCTGCTGATGCGCAAACACGTTAGGCG
>JAVERH010000132.1:0-6307 GCA_034007245.1 Coriobacteriia bacterium
CTCATCAAAGGACCAGCCACAGCCATAAGGAACTCGCTGCCCGGGCTCTTTGGCTCACCCTCGATCTGAGAGACACCACCGAACACGAACAGGGTGACCCGGGAGACCTGCAACCCGACTGCTCGTGCCGCCAGCGAGTGCGCGAGTTCGTGAAGTACCAACGACGCGAAGAAGACAATCGCGGTCACCAGTCCAAGAGCAACGTACACAGCTGGCACCTGATCGGGAATTGCAGCAGGAAAGTAGCTCGTCGTCAGCGTAGCGGAAACCAGGAAGAAGACGAACAGCCAGCTCGCATCGACCTCAAGCGGGATGCCGAACAGGCGGCCAAGCCGCAGTGAGCGGAGTCCGAACATCGCCGATCAGTCGCCCGAGCCGTGCATCAGAACTCCGCCGAAGACAACGCCGACGCACACACACAGTCGCGAGTCTCCGGCAGCGCGGGGATCATCGCGAACAGAAGGTCCTTGATCTTCTGCGTGTTCTCCGCAAAGACACGGATGACTTCCTCGTTCGTGACCGGAGTGGCACCAGCAGTACCCGCGTCGTAGTCGGTGATGAGCGAGATGTTGCAGTAGCATATCTCCAACTCACGTGCGAGAAAGCACTCGGGAAACTGGGTCATATTGATGACTTCCCAACCCTGCGAAGCAAACCAACGTGACTCGGCGCGAGTCGAGAATCGAGGGCCCTGGATCACGACGACCGTGCCGCCATCATGAACACTGATGCCAAGATCATGAGCGGTTTCGACCGCGACGGAACGCATGGTCGGGCAGTACGGATCGGCCGAGGAAACATGTACCGTCTTAGGACCGTCGTAGAAAGTGTCCTTACGCCCGGATGTACGGTCCACGAACTGATCACAGATCACGAAGTCGCCAGGCCTCACGTGCGCCTGCAGCGACCCGCACGCATTCGGACCGATGATGCGCTTGACGCCAAGCTGCTTCATCGCCGAGATGTTCGCCCGATAGTTGATCATATGCGGTGGAAGTGTGTGCTCGAGGCCATGGCGGGGCATGAAGGCGACCATCCGGCCTCCGATCTCACCGTACGTGATCGGAGCCGATGGGGTCCCGTAAGGAGTCTCGACCTCGACCTCCATTGGGTTTTCGAGTAGTGAATACAGCCCGCTGCCGCCAAAGACACCGATCTCCGCCTGTGGGTACGTCATCCCGGATCGCTCCTTGAATCGATTGCCTAATGTGAACCACGACCACCCTACAGCCGCCCACAGATTGTAGCCCATATCAGTGCGATCTCATGCAATGCGTGCGTACCGCGCCGTCGTGCGGCTACTCTGCCTCCGCGGGATCGGCGGAACCGCACGCGGCTGGAGAACCCGGACACCGTCCTCCGTCCAGGACTCACCGACCGCACTTGCCCTCCGCCCTGTCGTGACGTACTCCGCACTGCGGGCATCGAGCGCATGAGCGCTCGCAAGAACCGTCGCCTCGAGCGTGCACGGCCTCAAGCCCTCCACTCCCCCGGAGGCGCTCTCGTGAGAGAGAAGCATGTGCGCGAGTTGATCGACCACCTGCTCGGGCACGAGACCCGTCCCCGCCGCCGCAGCAACAAGCCGCCGTTCGCCAAGGATGGATGGACCGATCAGACGACCCCGGTCCGTGCGCTCGATGCTCGTCTGGAACTCCAGGGCATCGACGACGCCGATATCGTGCAGAAGAGCGCCCGCGAGCAGTAGATCCGCATCGATCTCCGGGTGGAGGTCGGCCATCGTGCGACAGATACCTGCAACCGCAACGGTATGCTCAAGCAGACCGTTGATGTATGCATGGTGATCAGACCGCGTGGCGGGACATGCCTTGAAACGCTTCATGAGTTCGCGGTCTGCAAAGATGGATCTGACGAGCAGGCCCAGACCACGATCCTGGATAGCGCGAACGTGGTTCCGAAGCTCCTCCAGCATCTCGTCGATATCACGCGGACCTGCAGGCATGATCTCACGCAGGTCGTAACGAAGAGCCGGATGCATTGCCTCGACCGAGATCCTCAACACTCCCCGGTACGCCGTCACGGTGCCGCGGACATACACCACTGTACCAGTCGGGACTGACTCGGCCTCTCGTCCCGGACGAAACATGATGCCGCCGATACGCCCACTCCTGTCCCCGAATTCGAGTGACAGATAAGCCTCACCTGTACGCGAAGCGCGCATCTCCTTGGCCCGAAGTGCGAACTGCGCATCGACACGCTCTCCTACCATCAGACCGATCGCATACTGTCGCTCCATCGTCGCACCTCCAGAAGACCGCCGCTCCATCCACCAGAAGCATAGCGATGCACTCTGACATGAGGAACGTCAGCGAGAGGCGGTGCATATCCGTGCGACAGCACCGGGTTCTATACCATATCGCTCGGCGGCACTTCCCATATACACGGCGATCGTGAGCCATCCTGAGGAGTCGATGAGTACGACCGGAGCGCCCTGAACGACATCGGAGAACGTTCGACCGAACGGCACCTCGATCTGTGCGTGACCAACCGCGACCTCCAGCAAGTCGCCCTCAGTGAATCGCTTAGCGGCATCTTCCGCCGGTATGGCAAGCCGGAACGAGCCGAACCTATCCACATCGATGACTTCTGCTGCAAGCGTCTCGTCCTCGACGGCGTAGAGAGAGAAGGGCGGAGGGACAAGTGTCGCAGGATCGATCGCCTCTCCGATCACTGCCGCCTGAACGCCACAGGCAAGGATGGCAGCAGCCGGAGCCAGGATGTCACGCGCATGAAAGGTGGGGAGGGGGCTACGGAAGTCAAGGTGTTCTGGAACTATCGAATACGCTTCTGTCACCCCTCCTGAGCGCCAGGCTGCAGGCACCAGCACCCCATTGTCGGGGCCGACCAGCGTACTACCTCCCGCCGTGACCAGCACAAGGTCCCTCCTGCCACCCCCGACCCCGGGATCCACCACAGCCAGGTGTAGGGCGTCCGGCAACTGCCAGGCACCTGAGGACGCCACCACTGCGGCCTTACGGATGTCGAAAGGTGGAACATCATGCGCAAGATCGACTATGCGCACCTGCGGACATGAACGATGTATGACTGCGTGGCATACGCCTACCCATGTATCGCCCATCCCGAAGTCGGATGTGAAGCAGATGATCGAGTGCATTTGCCCCCTTATCGCGTACAAGCGGGAACACGTGGGCTACTATCGTCGTGACCAATGAACACCGGGAGGCACCAATGACTGCGCTCACACTGCGTCGGAGTGTTATCGCTACCCTGATCAGCCTCGCGCTGGTGTCCGCTTGGGGGTGTTCATCACCCACGCGTATCTCCTATATACCCGAGGGGGGCTCGTACACCGCCAACGACCTTACAGGCATACTCGATGCGACCGACCTGGACAAGACGGCTTCGATCCCGGTTGACGATATCGATGAGACCCGACAGGAAGCACTCGCGGACCTTCGTACCCATGGCGACGATGCGGCGGCACTCGCAGACACACTCACCCACCAGTTTCCTGTTGATGTGAACGCTGTACCCATCGAGGCTCGCGCTGTCACCTACGAAGGACAACCCGCATGGATCGTCGTCGAGTCCTGGGGGGAGGCCGGTGAGCAGCTCTCCTCCGCACGCCTGTGGGTGTTCTCAGCCGAGGACCACAGCCTGATCACCGCAGCCTCAGGACAGTGACAGTCCACACCCGGACTTACGCACTGATCGCGACACCGGCAGTAGCGTAGGCCTGGCGCGACGCGGCAGTCTTCTCCCAGCCCGCCTGGATGAGATCGCCCTCTATCGAGCGGGCAACCAGCCGGCTCCGAGCCTCACGCGCATCAGCATCGGAACCAGACAGGATGCGTCGCCGAAGCACACCTCTGAAGTACGCTTCGATCCGCCTCCGCTCTGCCTGATCGAGCTGCCGACCATCCCAGTGAGCGAAGTGTCGCTCCGCGATCACCGCAGCCGCGTCTGCGTGGACCGTCGCGCCCGTCCGTAGACCCCAGGTTCGAGCAAGACATCGAACCTCTTCCGCGAGCACGGACTCGCCCTGAGCGGGGACCGAGAATGTAAGCTGCACAGCCATCGTGTACCTCCCTCGAACTGATGTTCGATAGAAGAGTACACATCGACTCTGACATCATCGTATCGCCATCCCGCAATCGCCCCGACACGCTCCTACGACAGCAGGCGCTCGGTCAACACCCTCAGCCACGCCGATGCGCCGAGCTCGACCACCGTCAAGACGAAAGCGATCAGCACCTGGCGCCATGCATCCCGGAGACGCTCGGCCCGTCCTTCGAAACAAGGAACCAGGCACACGAGAACAAGGTTCACGCACGTGAACGTTACCAAGATCGCCACCGTGACCAGGACCGGATAGACAACGCCCAGATGCGGCATAACGTACGCTGCCAGAAGGTACGTGCACACCAACGCCGCCAGCCAGACAAGAACCTGTCGTCGCTTGGAAAGTACGCGTCCCGCTCCAGGCCGAGTCCACAGCTGCGCGCTCAACATCGGGAAAGTGATAGCCACGAGCGCCCAGCCGGTGAGTAAGCCGGTGATCAGCCGAAGCGTGTTGGTGGTCTCCCGGAGCCCGATATACGACGTCACCCCATCGACTGCCATGGCTCCGATGAACGCACCGATCAAGACCAGCACCGGCCACCGTGGAGAAGCAGAAGGACGCTCATGGCGATGCAGCAGCCACAAGACGATCAAACCTATGATGAAGCCGAGGTAGATGCCTGTGTCCCGCGCACAGACCGGCAGCTGGTACCCTCCGGCAAAGTACGATCGCTCGGGGAGCTGATGACAGAGCCCATAACCGACCAGCCTGAAAAAGGACTCCAACATAGCACTCCCTGAATACGCCGACAGGCCGGGGGGACCGGCCTGTCGGTTGTCATTCTGATGGTCGGGATGGCGGGATTCGAACCCACGGCCTCTGCGTCCCGAACGCAGCGCTCTACCAAGCTGAGCCACATCCCGACGAGCCGCTATGATACATGGTCGCCGCCGGTGTGGCAAAGAAAAGATGTACGGCCTTCGCTACATGTCGACAGACACACGTGAGGCCCGGCTGAACCATCCAGCCGGGCCTCACGTCTTACGTCCCGATGACTAGCCCGGGAGCACCTTCCCTACAGCCTCACGTGGCAGTAGGAGCAGAACTGGGGCTCGTGACATTCGAAGCAGGAGTTCGCCCCGTCACTCTTCACGATGTTCGGGTGATACGTCCGCCACGGTTCGGTCGCAACCGCACCAGTATGGTGACATGAGTCGCAGAAGAACTGGTCGTGGCAGTTAGCACAGGTGTCCTTGGTGTACTTCGCTGCCTCGAAATCAGCCTTGTGCTGATCCTCGAAGCCGGACGCATGCGGCATCTCAAGCTTGTGGCAGCCCACACAGAATGCCGCCTCTACACCGCCGTCACCATGACAGTAGTCGCATGAATCCTCAGCGTCCTTATAGGCGAGCTGATGTGCCGCGCCCTTGTCTGGAGCAGCCCTATGCGTCCAGTCGGCCACGGTGTGCGAGGTCGGAACCGCATTGAGCTGCGTGTGGCAGTCGACGCAGAACTTCTTATCCTGGTGACACTGCTCGAAGCACGGCTGCGCACCGTCTGCGGCAACCGTTACCGGGTGCTGCTGCTGCCATGGAGTGCCGTTGACGGCACCCTTATGGTGGCAATCAGAGCACAGCTCGGTAGCCTTGTGGCAGTTTGCACACATATCCTTGGTATTGCGGGCGGACACATGGTTCTTCTTGAACGTGTCCGGGTGCGGAATCTCCGTACCATGGCAGTCCATACAGAACTGGGCCTCAGTACCGCCGGTCCCGTGACACACCTCACAGCTCTCGATGGACTTGCCCGCCGAGATGGCGTGCGCCGCAGTAGCAACAGCAGGCGAGTCAGGATACGACGTCACCGTCAGCTTGCCGTGCAGCCAGTCAGCGGCCGTGTGAGAGGTCGGCAGCGGCTGCAGTGCGGTATGACAGTCCACGCAGAACTGCTGGTCGTGGCAGGCGCCAAGACAACCGGCGACGCCCTTCTCAACGACAGTCGTAGCATGCTGAGTCTGCCACTGGACGGCCGGATCGAACGTCCAACCGACACTACTACCGTGGTGACAGCTATCGCAGAAGAACGTGGTCGACTGCTGATGACACATCTCGCACTTGTCGATCGCAGTCGCCGCGAGCTCTGGGTGCGTCTTGGTCTTGAACTCCTCGGAGTGCGGCATTTCCATGCCGTGACAACCACCGCAGAACGTCTCCTCTACGTGGCATGTAGCGCAGTAGTCGACGTCTTCGACCGGCACGACTGCCA
>JAVERH010000133.1:0-6206 GCA_034007245.1 Coriobacteriia bacterium
CCTCGATGTCATCGATGCGACGGGCGCTTATCTCGGCGGCTCGATCGCGCCGGGCCTTGAGACGAGCGCGGCGGCTCTCTTCAGTCGTGCTGCGCGGTTGACAGCGGTGGATCTCGAGTCCCCGGAGCGTGTGATCGGACGCAATACGAGGGAGTCCGTGCAGGCGGGGCTGCTCATGGGCCATGCAGCGATGATCGATGGGCTTGTCCAGCGGACGTGGGATGAGCTCGGTGGCCCGTGCACCGTGGTGGCGACTGGCGGTCTTGCCGAGCAGATCGCGCCACTCACCACCACGCTCGATGAGGTCGATGATGATCTCACGCTCGAGGGTCTTGCGCTGGTGTGGCGACGTAACGTCTGACTGTCGCATATAGCGGGTCTTAGCGAGGGCGGCACAGCGCTTGCTCAGTATGCTCGAACTTGTATGAAGAATCCTGATTCGTGAGAGTTTCACGGGTTCGGTATGGTAAGATTCGTGCGTTCAGGTAAGCAATGGTAGACACGGTGCGCCTATGGCCCTTTGGGCCATGCTCGCGCTCCACTACGTCGGGTCGCCGAATGTAGCGCGACGCGCAGGGAGTGATCGCTGAGTGAACAAACGTGCAAAGCAACGTCTCATCGGTGTGACCATCCTCATCTTCGTTGCGGTCGGGGCACTCATTCTCTTCTCCGACTTCAGCGGCGGTACCGCCACCAAGACCTCGGTAGCGCAGGCTCTGACCGAAGACGATCTGGTGGGTTCGCAGGTCGAGGTCTCCGGTGAGGTAGTGGCCGGGTCTTGGGTCTCTGGCGCCAACCCGTTTGTCTTCGAGATCGAGGATAGTACCGATCCCGAGTCGGGCCGACTGCGTGTCGTGTGGAATGAGGTCATCCCCGGCTCGTTCGGTGATGGCACCACCGCTATCGTTACCGGCGTCCTTGAGGACGATCGCACCATCAACGCGAAGTATCTCGTGACCAAGTGCCCCTCGAAGTATGAGTCTGCGGCCGGCGCTCTCACCGTCAACGATACGCTCTCCCGCCCGGATGAGCTCTCGGGCATCACGCTCAAGGTAACGGGCTTCGTCGTGAACGGCTCGATCGGTGCTCCCGGAGAGATGCCTCGCTTCCGCATCGCGGATGATGCCACGAGTGACAACACGCTCGACGTCGTATGGGGTGGCGGGCTCTCGGACGAGTTCGTCGATGGGGCCAAGGTGGTCATCACCGGCTCTGTCGAAGAGGGCGATGTCTTCCAGTGTACTGATGTTGCGCTCGATCAGGCTGGTAAGTAGTCTTCCGACACGGTTCTCATTCGCGAACGGAGCTTCTGCATGGATATCGGAACCATCGGCAACGTCCTGCTTGGTCTTGCGAGTCTGTCGGCCATCGCATCGGTCGGCGCGTATGCGTTCGGCACTCAGGGGAGCGATAGTGCCCGGAAGCTGGGACACCTGCTGACCTTTGCCGTGCTCGGGTTCACCACGCTTGCGATCGTACTGCTGACGGCTGCTTTCCTCACCGAGAACTGGGCTTTGCAGTACGTCATCTACAACCACCCCACCACTACCGGACCGTGGGCATGGGCCTACCGTCTCTCTGGCGTGTGGGCCGGTCGTGAGGGATCGCTCCTCTTCTGGGAGTGGATCCTATCGTTTTATGCTGCGTTCATCGCCGGCAAGTTCATGAAAAGCGACAGTCGCCTCGGCTCCGTGGGTCTTGCGATCTTGAACTTCGTCCAACTGTTCTTCCTGGCGGCGCTCTTCATCGACACCAACAATCCCTTTGTGGCGGCTCCTGCGGGTCTGGTCGATCCTGCGACCGGTGCGCTTCTCACGAGCCGTGCGATGAACCCGCTCTTGCAGACGTGGGCGATGGTGATCCACCCGCCGACCCTCTTCACCGGTTATGCCGGTCTTGCCGTTCCATTCGCATTCGGACTCGCGGCGCTCATCACAGGTGATGTCTCCAAGAAGTGGGTCGTACTGACCGATCGCATCACCGTATTCTCCTGGCTGCTGCTCGGTATCGGCATCGGCCTTGGCTCCGTGTGGGCGTACTACGAGCTTGCGTTCGGCGGCTACTGGGCCTGGGACCCGGTCGAAAACGCCTCGTTGCTGCCGTGGCTGACCGGTGTGGGTCTCATCCACTCGATGACCGTCTACCGACGTCGTGAGGGTTTCCGCATGTGGACCTTCATGATGGCGGCAGTGACCTTCGTGTTCGTTCTGCTCGGCACCTTCATCACACGTTCGGGTATCGTGCAGTCGGTCCACGCATTCCAGGATGACCCGCTCTCGTTCTGGCTCTTCTTGTTCATGATGGTCGGTTCGCTCGGGGCCATGGCGGCCGGCGTGATCATACGTCGCAGTAGGCTGACGAGCGAGGCAGACGGCTTTGAGAAGATCATATCCAAGGAAGGGTCGTACTACTTCAACAACGTGCTCATGCTCATCTCGGCGGTGCTCGTCGCGTATATGACGATGTCGTCGGCGTTCCCTGAATGGATGCCGCTCGGTGGTCAGGTGATCAAGACGTCGGGGTACGATGCGCTTGCACGTCCCCTCGGCATCTTCTACATCCTGGTCATGACGGTCTGCCCGATCCTGGCATGGGGCGGTGGCGATTGGAAGAAGTTGTGGGAGAAGGCGAAGGGCCCCATGATCTTCAGCGCGCCGATCGCAGCCGCGTTCGTGGCCATCTACGTGTTCGCGATGCTGCCGTTCTACACGCCGAGCGGCACGACTGCCGAGTGGTGGCACCACTTCCTTGCACTCTCCGGTGTGCTTGTAGCTGCGTGTGCGATCGGGCTTCCACTGTGGCTGTTCTTCGACGGTGCACGTAAGCGCGCGGCCGCCAGGGGCGTGTCCTTTGCAGCATCGCTCGGCTGGATCCTGACCCGAGCGCGTACGCAGTCCGGTGGCTATCTCACGCACCTCGGCATGGGTGTCATTCTGATGGGTCTGGTGGGCTCAACTATGTTCGTGACGAGCTACAAGGCTCAGATCCCGATGCAGCCGGGTGCAACGTATGAAGCCGAGGGCTACACGTTCGCGTTCGTCTCGCTCGATGAGAGCCAGGAGAACATACCCGACGGAGGCACCAAGGGCGATGACGTCTACACGCTCAATCTTGATGTCTCGAAGAACGGGAAGAAGATCGATGAGCTGCATCCGCAGATGCGCTTTCCACAGCAGCTGGCTCAGGAACGAACGAGTACGCAGCATATCTCGCTTCGGAGTGAGATCTTCAAAGACGTCTTCATCTCGTTCTCCGGAGTTGACGATAACAGTCTGGCTGTTGTGACGATCAAGTTCTTCCCGTTGCAGTGGTGGGTGTGGATCGGTTTCTTCGTACTGAGTGTCGGCACCGCGCTTGCAGCGTGGCCGAAGAAGCAGCTTGCGGTATAGAGGCGGTCAGGTGAACGAGGGGCAGACCCAACCGCTCGCGCTCGAGATCCGGGATCTTACCCGGGCTTTCGGGGTACGCAAAGCGCTCGACGGTATCGATATCGAGTTGCCGAAGGGCGCGTTCCTGTCGATCTTCGGGCCCAACGGCGCAGGGAAGACCACTCTGGTGAAGGTGTTGACCACGCTGCTCAACCCGACGAGCGGGTCGGCACACGTGCTCGGCCGTGACGTGGTCGTTGATGCGGTCGAGCTACGTACGCACATCGGTCTGATCAGCCACAGTCCGTTGCTCTACCCCGACCTGACGGCCGAAGAAAACCTACTGTTCTTCGCCGATATGTATGGCGTGGAGAAGCCGCACGTGCGCGTATCCGAGCTACTCGAGGCGGTGGAGCTCGACCATCGTAAGCTGGACCTCACACGCAACTTCTCGCGCGGTATGCTGCAGCGTCTGTCGATCGCACGTGCACTGCTGCACCGGCCCGAGGTACTCTTTCTCGATGAGCCGTACTCAGGCCTCGACCCCCACGCGATGGACATACTCGACGGTCTCATCGCGCAGATCCGCGGCGACCACACCTTCGTCATGATCAGTCACGACCTCGACAAGGGCCTCGAGCTCTGTAGCCACGCACTCATCCTCGCCCGGGGACGCGTCGTGCTCTATGAGCCGCGTGAGGCGATCGACGATGCCGCGTTCCGTCAGACCTACCGCTCTACAGTAGGAATGGGGGTCTCGTAGATGGCGAGCACATCGGGACGGCAGCTCAAGGCGATGCTTCGCAAGGATATCGTGATGGAGCTCCGCACCAAAGAGATGATCATGTCGATGGGCCTGTACTCGCTGCTCACAATGGTCGTCTACTTCGTTGCACTCTCGCAGGCGGGCTCCACCTTCGATCCCCGTGACATCGCTGCGGGCCTGCTGTGGCTCGCGTTCATCTTCACCTCGATGCTTGGTCTTAACCGCTCCCTTGTCCACGAGAAGGATCAGGGGTGCCTTGAGGCTCTGCTGCTCTCGCCGGTGGATCGCCCGGTCATCTTCTTTGCCAAAGCCGGTGGCAACCTGATCTTCCTGCTCGCGGTCGAAGCGCTCACTCTGCCGGTCTTCGGTTTCCTGTTCTTGCAGGGAACACAGCTCGACTGGAGTTCGATCGCATTGCTTCCGCTCATCCTGATCGCGGGTTCGACCGGTATGGCGGGTGTGGGGACACTGCTTGCGACGATGTCGGTGAACACGTCCGGTAAGGACTTCGTGCTTGCCATGCTCTTCATTCCGCTGATGTACCCGCTGCTGCTCGGTGCAGTGACCGCGACGGGGGGTGCTATCGTCGGCGGTGTACAGGGCGTCGAGGTCTTCTGGACCGGGATGGCATGGGTCCTGGGCTATGACGTGATCATGTTGCTTGCGTCGTATGGTCTGTATGAGTTCATCGTCGGCGCATAAGCGTCGCGTGTATTCGATAGGGAGGCGGAAAGCCACGTGAGATCGTTGACGACCAGAGCATCGGTTGCGCTCGTGCTCGGCGGCATCCTGACCCTCGGCGCGTTTCTGGGCGCGTTTTTCTGGGCGGGTGTGCCTGACTTCGGGTTCGTCCGCACTGCCGAGCAGGCCGACTCGGTCCGCTACACAGGACCGTTCGAGCAGCCTATCGATGAGGCGCGGTATCTGGCCAACTACGCGGGATACACGATCGAGATCGAGGCAGGAGGCGAGACGGTCAGGGGTGAGCTCGTTTCGGCGGATAAAGACGCCGTTGAGCTCACGACCGACACCGGCAGTGTCACGATCGACGCAGCAGACTTCGAGGCGGCGAGGGTCTTCGGCTCCGAGTACGGTCGTCCCGACTGGGGCCAGAAGATATTCTACTTCCATGTTCCGGTAGCCGAGATATCCTTCATCGTCTTCGCCTTCGCGGCGTTTTACGCGGTGCGCTTCCTGATGACGCGTGATCGTGAGAACGACACCAAGGCGCGGGTCTCCATGGAGGTCACGCTCGTATTCGTGGTGTTGACGATGCTTACAGGCATCCTGTGGACCAAAGCGGCGTGGGGCGTGTGGTGGGACTGGGAGCCGCGGCTCACCACCTACTTCATCCTGACGTTGCTGGTGGTCGCGTACTTCGTGCTCCGCAACTCTGTCGAGGACGAGGAACGCCGTGCGGTCTATGCGGCCGTTTTCTCGATCCTGGCCTTCATCGACGTGCCGATCTCGTTCTTCATCACGCGGCTGATCCCCTCTAACCATCCCGTTATCGAGAGCGGTGGTCTCGAGGGACCGATGCTCGTGTCTTTCATCCTGGGACAGGTCGGCATGATAGCTCTTGGCTACGCCATCTATCAGCTACGCATGGGTGAGGTGCAGCTGTACGACCGTATCGAACAGGCCAAAGCCCTTCTGGAGAGGTGATTCCTGTGGAACTGAACCCCACGCTCGAAGAGGTCTACTCGCTCGTGCTGACCCAGTGGCCGCTCGTTGCCGGCGCGTATGCGCTGCTGTGGGCCGGCATGGTCGTCTACGTTGGCATGGCGGTCAATCGTCTCAAGGGTCTCAGCAAGCAGATCGAGGTCCTGGAGGCCGCAGTGGCGCGCCGTCAGGCCGCCGAGTAAGCGCACGATACTGAACGACTGAGGAGGCGCGGTGCAGGAGGTAGCGTTCGTCGCATTCTGGCTTGCCATGGCGTTTTATGCCGCCGCGACGGTGCTTTACGGCTATCAAGTCGCGACCAAGCGCCAGGCGCTCACGTGGTACGCCACGTTCGCGACCGGTGCGGGCTTCCTCTTGCATACAGCCTCGATCGGCCTGCGCTCGTCGGC
>JAVERH010000134.1:0-6204 GCA_034007245.1 Coriobacteriia bacterium
CCACGCGCCTGCCAGGATCGTAAGCCCCTGCGCACGGCGGATGGCCGCCACGAGGTGTGTGACGTCTTCACGGGGGAGTCCGAGGGTCGTGCTGGTGCCGGCAAGCCCGTCTCGCTCGGCGTAGTCGACGTGTGCCGTCTGGAAGAGGTAATCGAGCTTGCCTTCGTCGAGCGCCTGGAGCAGCCGCTTGGCCGACTCGCAGTCGTTGAAGCTACTCATGCGTGTACCGCCCTGTCATATGCCGGTGACCTGGACGAATGAAGAACTACCACCGAAGCATACCGGCAGTTGCAGTGCCCGGCAATGGTGCCTGTGGACCGCCTCCGGGGCGTTTGGCGTGCGTCTATTACTGGAGCAGTAGTGACAGAGCAGAAGAGCGATGTCGGATAGCTATTTCGGGAGCCGGAGAGGTGTTACGTGGCGATAGACTACCAACTACTACTAGACTAGTAATTAGTATTGCTATGCAGGCATCCAGCTGATGACGTCGCGGACAGGAATGGTCACCTGTCTTGTGTGTTCGCCAAGAAATCACTGGTCAGAGCCCTATCCGTGTTGCGCGATTCCTCGCCGGAAGTCGTAAAACCAGTTTAGAGTTGACTGGTAATAGCACGCGTGCTATACCGGCGCAGAACCGCACGTTAGTGCGCAAACGGAACCGGTAGTCCGTTTGAGGTTCGGGCCGGTAACAGTGTTTGTTGCAGCCCGCAGAACGACCGCTCGAGGTTGGAATCAACGGAGATTCCTCGGCTGTCATCGGCGGCAAGTAGCAGCCTGTGCTGGCGCGTCCCTCAAGAACAAGTGAAAGGGGTAGGGATGCGGGAGAGTCTTCTGTTCGACTCGGCCACATGGCTGATCTGGTTCGCGCCGTTCGTGGGCGTACTGGCAGCCGGACTGTCCAAACGCAGGGATCCTGCAGTGGAGGGTGATCGGGTGTTCCGGCACGATGTGCCGGCGCGGATCACGCACTGGACGCACGGGATCGGCACCATGATGCTGCTCATCAGCGGCATCGCGCTCGGACTGTTCTTCACTCCCGCGCTGGTGGAGCGCGCACAGGGCGTGTGGACGTGGATGAACGTCCACTTCGTCTTCGTGGTGATGTTTCTGTTCGGAACGTTCTACTACGGCGCCAACACGCTTCTGGCAGCGCATCGCTTCCGCGAGCACCTGCCGACGAGCAACGCGATTGACTACACCAAGCGCCACTACGGCCTCTTGCTAGGGTTCAAGAAGCTGACCTTCCCGCCGGAGGCCAAGTACTTCGAGAGCGAGAAGATGGCGTATCTGCTCGCGCTTGCCTCCACGGTCGTGATCATCCTCACCGGGCTCGTCAAAGTCGCGGCTCACGCGCTCGACATGCCCGCAGGTCTCATGGGCGTGATCACCCCGCTCCACGACATCGCCACCGTTGCGATGCTCGCGTTCTTCCTCGCACACGTCTTCTTCGCTGCGGTGCTGCCCATGAGCTGGCCGGTGCTGCGGAGCATGTTCACCGGCTACGTCTCACTCGAGCACGCCAAGCATGAACACGCCGGATGGCTCGAGGAACTCGGTTACGCGAAGGCCGACGAGTAGTCCCTCGCGTACAGACCCAGAAAGGAAACACAATGGCAGACATCGATAGGAAGAACCCGGAGCAGTCGCAAGACTCGGGCTTCTCGCGGCGCCAGTTCGTCACCGGCGTCGGAGGAGCAGGTCTCGGCCTCGCCCTCGGGGGCTTCCTCGTCAAGGGCTTCCTGCTCCCCAGAGAGGTATTCGCCATTCCTGCATCGCAGGGCTATCTCCTGGTCGACACCAAGAAGTGCGCAGGATGCGCCAGCTGCATGATGGCGTGCTCGCTCACTCACCATGGCAAGACAAGCCAGGCTCTGTCGCGCATACAGATCACCCAGGACCCGTTCGGCCGGTTCCCGAACGACATCCAGCTGTCACAGTGCCGGCAGTGCCCGTTCCCCTCGTGCGTAGACGCGTGTCCGACGGGAGCAATGCACGCCGACGAGAAGACAGGCGTCCGTACCGTCGATGAGAGCAAGTGCATCGGTTGTGAGCGCTGCGTCAACGCGTGTCCGTTCACTCCTTCTCGCGCGCTCTGGAACTTCGAGGAGAAGCACGCGCAGAAGTGCGACCTGTGCGAAGGAGCCACGTTCTGGGATCAGGCTGGCGGGCCTGATGGCAAGCGCGCCTGTGAAGAGGTGTGCCCGATGGGAGCCATCCAGTTCACCGATGTGCTTCCCGAGCAGACCTCGACTGGCTACGAGAAGGACATGCGCACCGGAACGGCATGGGACACGTTGGGCTTCGGTGGAGCGCCGGTGTCACTCGGCCACCTCGGCTAGCCCTGGTAGTGCATCACACACCTGATGAGGACATCCACGGAGGTTCACGATGGCTAGTAATGGATACATGGGGCAGATCCTGAAGGTGGATCTGACCAGCGGGACGTTTGAAACGATCGATACGGCTGATTACGAGTCGTGGGGCGGTGGACACGGTATCGGCTCGGCGATCTTCTTCGATCTCTGTGAGGACAAGACGGTCCCGGGCACAGACCCGAAGAACGTCGTGACCATCATGACGTCACCGCTCTCGGGGACGTTGGCTCCGTCGGTCTCTGGGCGCACGGAGGTCCAGGCGATCGGCATCCAGGCCTATCCGATCGGCTGGTACACCCGCTCGAACTTTGGCGGCCGGTTCTCCACGCAGCTCAAGGCGGCCGGCTGGGATGGCATCGTCCTGCTGGGCAAGTCGGAGAAGAAGGTCTGGCTCAACATCGTCAACGGCGAAGTGAAGCTCGAGGACGCCGAGGACCTCTGGGGCCTGGACACCAGGGAGACCCAGGAGGAGATTTGGGCAGCGGTCGAACCGAGCAAGGCGGGAGCCGGCTGGGTCAACCTCGGCCAGTCACGTGACGCTGGGCGCACCACGCAGCGCCCCGCGGTTCTCACTATCGGTCCGAACGCGGAGAAGTTCGGGCCGATGGCCGCGCTGATCCACGACGCCGGTAACGGTGCGGGGCAGGGCGGCTTCGGCGGCGTGTTCGCCAGCAAGAACCTGAAGGCGGTCAGCGTCCTCGGCTCCGGCGGTGTGGAGATCGCCGACCCGAACGCGCTCATGGAAGCGCGCCTGTGGGCGAACGAGTACGCCTTCGGCGGGCACCACGATGATCCGGCGCAGTACGTCGGCCTCACGGCGTTCGGTTCGAGTCCGGGTCGGCCGCTGTCCACGATCCAGGACAGCCCCGCGGGTACCAAGTCGCGGCCGCAAGGCTGTGTCGGCTGCATCCGCAACTGCCGCGGTAGAACAGACACGGGCAGGGGCAACGAGTCGCAGTGCGTCGACTTCTTCTGGTACGACCATCACGACGTGAACGCACACGGCTACGTCACGGAGGCGACCCCACGGGCCGCCGACGCGATACAGCTCGCTGGCGTGAACGCGTTCGCGGTCGAGGCCGCCACCCTCTGGATCGAGCGGCTGCATACCCAGGGGATCATGGGTAAGGGTCTGGAGATCCACTCCGACCTGCCGTTCGAGAGATTCGGTTCCGCCGAGTGGGCCGAGGCGTTCATCAACGCGATCATCACCCAGACCGACATCGGCGCGGAACTCTGCAAGGGCGTCCCGCAGGCGGCGCAGGCATGGGGCCGGCTGGAGATGGACACCACCAGCGGCATCCTGCCACTCCAGGAGTACGGACTTCCTCATCACTACGACGCACGGACCGAGGTCGAGTGGGGCTACGGATCGCTGCTGGGCGAGCGCGACATCAACGAGCACGACTTCAACTGGCACGTGTACTGGACGCCCACCATCAACGGTCTCTTCGGGCTTGAGACTGCCGTCAGCGC
Source organism: Coriobacteriia bacterium (assembly GCA_034007245.1). Classification (GTDB taxonomy): domain Bacteria; phylum Actinomycetota; class Coriobacteriia; order Anaerosomatales; family Anaerosomataceae; genus Anaerosoma. The sequence goes on from JAVERH010000134.1 coordinate 3,852, forward strand.
GGAGCGGCTGGCCGAGATCTTCACGAAGAAGATGGTCCCGTTCAACGACCCGATGGCGATCGACTATAGCGACGAGGGCATCTACTCCGACTCGATGGCAAAGACGCTCGCCTGGCACCGCTACTACACTAGGTTCTACAAGCAGTCGATGCTGTTCTGCGACTGGGCATGGGCCGACATGGTGAACCCCTATGGACCGGATCATGAGGGCATGACGGGTGAGGGCGAGATCAAGTTCATGAACGCCGTCACCGGCAACTCCATGACGTTCGAGGAAGGAATCGAGCTCGGTCGCCGGATCTGGAACCTGGATCGCGCCATCTGGGTGCTGCAGGGCCGCCATCGCGACGTCGAGAAGTTCGCGGAGTACACCTACACGACGGGTGCGCAGCCCGGAACGACCACCTACGAAGCTCCGTACACCATGCCGGTGTACGAGGACGGCAAGTGGTCCTACAAGAGCGTGGCCGGGCGCATCCTCGATCGAGACAAGTTCGAGGACTTCAAGACCCGGTACTACACGCTTGAGGGCTGGGATCCGGCCAGTGGCTGGCCCACGCGCGAGACCCTCGCGGCGCTGGACCTCGGCAAGGTCGCCGATGAGCTCGAGCAGGCCGGTAAGCTGGGTGTGTCGGCATGAGTGAAACAGGCATGACAGCCCTTGCCATCGAGGATGCCGAAAGGCTGCTGCGTCATACGGCGCCGCAGGAAGCTCTCGAAGCCGGGATCCTGACCCCCATGGCAGGCACGAGACCCGTTCGGCTGTTCAGCCTCGAGGAGGCCGAGTCCTTCCTCACGGTGTACGACAGCAGTGCGGTGGACTCAGCCGGTCAATGGGCCAAGGTCAACTACGTCGACCTCAACCACCTGGCCGCGTGGATCGGCACCACGCTGGGCGACCACGAGCTGGCAGGCGCGGTGAGCGCGATCGCGGCTTCCCGCGAGGCGTACGGCTTCCTCGTGCCTGACGTGAAGAGCCTGATCGCGACACGGATCGGGCAGGCCAAGGCTGCGCTCTCTGCAGTCGAGGCGCCGGCCGGGTAGTCGATTCGTTCATCCATGAGGGACACCGGATCCCGATGGGGGTCCGGTGTCCCGAATCAGCGGGGCGGAGGTGTTCGGCGTGCGAGTGTTGCTTCTCCAGGCACCAGTATCGATTCGGAGTCCGCACTCCAAGCTGTCCCCGCCGCTCGGCCTGGCATACGTCGCCCAGTACCTGATCGATCGGGGACACAGCATCGAGTTGCTTGACCTCAACGTCACCGGCTTCAACCCCGATCGCATCAAGTCGAGACTGAAGCGCATGCGACCGGACCTGGTAGGCGTTTCGTCGCACACCGAGACCTATCCGAATGCGCTTGCCATCGCTGAGATCGTGAAGGAGCACGATCCGGCCGTTGCAATACTCTTCGGCGGCCCTCACGCGAGCATCCTGCCGCAGGAGGTGCTCGCCCACCCGGCGGTGGACTACGTCGCGATCGGAGAAGGCGAGCAGACGGCAGCCGAGTTGGTCCAGGCACTTGAGGGCGGAGCGCGGCGGGATGCGCTCGCGGCGATAGCGGGACTGGGCTACAAGGCGGACGGTGAAGCCAGGATCAATCCGGCACGCGAGCCGCTCGACGCGGCGGATATCGGGCGTCCGGCGCGCCAGCTGTTGTCCATCGAGTTCTACGAGGACGCGCATAACGTGCTGACCTCGCGGGGCGGATGTCCCTACCGATGCCCGTTCTGCTCGGCCTCTCAGATGTGGGGTGGTCGCAGACGCATGCGCCCCGTCGAACACATCATCAACGAGATTCGCGAGCTTGTTCAGGACTACGGCGCCGAGCGGGTGTTCTTTGTGGACGACATCCTCACATTGAATGCGCGATGGCTTGACAGGCTGATGGATGCGATCGAGGATTCCGGCCTTGCTATCTCGTGGGGATGCGCGACGCGGGTGGACAGGGTAAGTCCGCAGATGCTCCATCGCATGGCACAGACTGGTTGCACCGCGATCCAGTTCGGGATCGAATCGGGTTCGCAGGAGGTCCTGGACTCAGTCAAGGGAATCCGGACTGAGGACGCGCTCGAAGCGGTGCGCGCCGCCGTGGCGGAGGGTATCAACGTCGCGTGCTCGTTCATGGTTCCTTTCCCCGAGGATGACGAGGAGACGCTCGCTCAGTCGTTCGAGTTCATGCGCGAGATCCAAGCGGCGGGCGGTCGACTACTGATCTCGATGACGACACCGTTCCCGGGGACGATGTACTACGACCAAGCCGAATCGCTCGGCGTCCGGATCCTCAGCGACGATTGGCGGATGTTCGACTGCAAGCACGTTGTGATGGAGACACGTCATCTGTCAGCCGAGCGC
>JAVERH010000135.1:0-6012 GCA_034007245.1 Coriobacteriia bacterium
CCCCCGGCGGGTTCCCCCCTTCGGTCTCCCGTGACCCTGCCACCGGCATCACCACGCTCGTGTGGGACCTGGGGACCATGGCGGCTGTGGATGTTGAGACCATCACCGTGGACACCGGTATCCGCTACGACTACTTCGGCACCGACAATGGCGGCAATAACCGCGCTCACGATGACTTCCTCGGCGACCTTGATGAGACCTCCACGCCGGTCCCTCACAAGACGACACTCACTAATGATGCATCCCTTGATGCCTACTACACACCCACAGACCTGTATGTCAGTCTTGAAGACTCCGCCTCAGTTGGTGCCTGCTACGTCACCATCGAGAAGAGCGCGAACACATCGATAGTCGGCTACGACGATGAAGTGATCTTCACGATCTCAATGCATGCTTCCGAGTACTACGAGATCGACGCGATGACACTCACAGACACCATGCCCGACGGGCTCGTGTACGTTGAGGCCACCGGTTCCACGCCGGAACCCAACGACAACTCCTACGATGCCGACACCGGCCAGACCACACTCACGTGGGACTCGTTGCAAGTGGGAACGCTGGCTCCCGGCACCAGCAAGGAGTTTAGCTTCCAGGCGAAGGTCAAGCACGACTGGGACCTCAACTCGCTCCAAGGCCAGCCTATCCTCGCCGGCGACGGCATGACGAACGTGGCCGAGGCCGGAGCTACATGGCACGACCAGGTGGACCTCTCTCGCTCGGGCACTGATGCACTGCTCTGCGAGACGAGCGCGTCTTTGACAACGCGCCTTCCCGCGATCGAGAAGAAGGTCTTGGACCCGGCCAGCGGAGCGTGGGTGGACGGGATATCCGCCACCGTGGGTGACGTGCTCACGTACCGCGTGCGGTTCAACACCGACGACGGGATCAATCCCCTACAAGAAGACATCACCCTGGGAGACGCCACGCTCACCGACTGGCTGCCGCCCGGAGTCGTCTACATCGATGGCAGTGCGGCCGTCGCCTACGCGGACATCAATGACTTCACTGATCCGGATGCAGGTGAAGACCCGGAACTGAACGTGACCATACCTGACGATGTGAGCATCGGCTCGCTCACAGGCATTGAATGGTATCTGGGAAATGTGGCGCCGGACGGTTGGTGGGAGGCTACCTTCGATGTGACCGTCACCGATGTGCCGATAGTCGCTGACGGCCTGAAGACGGGCAACCACTGGAAGCTCACCGGCAGCGACACTGAGGGTCAGCTCTACTCGGACCGTGACATCAACGAGATCACCTTCATCGAACCCGATCTGAGCCTCACCAAGGCCGCCTCGGCACCCTCCCCGCTCATCCCGGGCAACACGGTGAGCTACAGCGTCACGATCGACAACCTCGGCCTGGGAGCCGCGCAGGACGTGCTCTTCACCGACACGCTTCCTGTAGGTATGCGCAGCTCGGCTCCCTCCAACATCGTGGTGAAACTTGATGGCACCACGCTTGCCGCAGACACCGACTACACGCTTCTTCCGGCCTACGCTGCCGCTTCTGGCGTTTTCACCATCGACTTCAATGACGAAACAGCTGGCGTGGAGACTCCTGTGCCGGCAGGCTCAACGCTGACGATCGATTACGACACGAAGGTAGACCCCGGTCTGGGAGCGGGAGCCACGCTCACCAACGCCGCAGTCATCACCGGCAACACCCAGGATGACGGCTCGGGCCGCGACACCACAGACAGCGACGATGACACCGTCTCGCTTGCGCCCGTCACTATCAGTAAGACCGGCCCCGCCGGTCCCCTGACCGTGGGCGACATCTACCCCTACGAGATCACTGTGACCGTCCCTGCGGGCATGTACGCCTACGACCCGGAGATTGCGGACACCTTGAACGCCGATGCGTTCTGGTATCGAAACACCGCCACACTCGACTATGTCTCTGGCCCAACGACACCGGTCGGATTCGTCTCGACCTCGACGCCGGACCGCGAGCTACGGGGCAATGACAGTCAGACTCGGCTTCGTTGGTATCTCAACGACATAAACAACTCGGCAGGTGTCACGCCATTCGTGTTCACGCTAAGTTTTGACGTCCAGTACACCGGCGAGGAGTACGACGACGTCGCCGTGGAGGGCGTTACGCCCAGTCGTTGGGAGTTCGCCGGAACGACTTCACGCAACATGACCGATGTCGCCGCCATTGGTTGGGACACGCTGTCCACTGGCGGTTCGACCCTCTCGGCCACCTCGGATACTGTCACCACCGTCTTCCGCCAGCCACAGCTGACGACAACGAAGACTGAGTTCCCTGCAGATGGACCGTACGCTGGCGGCGATACCGTCACCTACCGTTCGGTGGTCAGCAATGCGAACAACACTATCGATGCATACGATGTCATATGGCAGGACACGCTGCCCACCTACCTGACCAACCCGCAGATCGTGTCGATCACCAGCCACGACGGCACAACGGTGCTGACCGCGCCGACAATTGCGGTGACGTCCGAAACATCCACGCTCACCGTCGACTTCCTGGACGTCAGCCTGCCGATGAACAAGAGCTTCACCATCGTGTACACGGCCGATGTGGATCCGGAGGTCGGCGCCGGTGCGGCGCTAACGAACACCGCTGATGCTGACTGGAGCACTTTGCCCGGGGACGTCGCGGGCGAACGCGTCTTCAACGATGATCCCTCCTGGGAATCGCGCACTGAGGATACCGACACTCACACGATCTACACCGCACAGGCCGCTCTCACGAAGTCCGCAAACGTCATGACCGCCACGATCGGCGATGTCATCACGTACACGCTCAAGGTCACAGTCCCCAGCGAGACCGTGCTTTTTTCGCCGTACCTGCTGGACACGTTCGCCGCGGATGGCGTTGAGTACGTCGCCGACACCGCAGTCGTCACTCTCGTCTCCGGGTCCCCGGATATTGCAGCGAGCATCTCGGAGGTCACCACCTCGGCCGCAGGCCCCGGCGGTACTGTGAGGTTCGGCCTCAGCGGGATCGATAATGCCGATGACGGCGATGAAGACGGTGATGTCGACTACGTCTTCGAGCTTACCTACGACGTGCGTGTGACGGGTCTGACCGACGGTGGGAGCTGGAAGTGGTTCCTGCCAAACGCCGGGGACGTTGCCGACAATACGGCAAGCCTCCACTGGAGTGACGGTACGAACGCTCGCTCCCTTTCCGATGACGCGTCCGTCTCGATCCTTCAGCCCCTGCTTTCTATCGATAAGACTGAGCGGTCGACAGGTCCCTATGACGGTGGCGAGACGGTGACGTTCGAGACCGTCGTCACCAACTACGGCTCATCCCCCGCATTCGACGTCAGCTGGTCGGACGACCTGCCCGAGGGGCTCGACAGCGGCGTGCTCGTCTCGGTCCTGCACAACACCGACGACATCACCGATTCGGTGGTGCGTGACTTCTCGGGTGACCCACTGCTGGTCTCCGGCTTCGGAGTACCGCTGGACCCCGGTGACACGTTCACGATCCGCTTCACCGCCGATGTCATCCCGGGCGTGGGCTCGGGCACGACGCTCACTGACACTGCGGACGTCGATTGGACCTCGCATTCGGGAAGCGTACCGGGCGAGCGTGTGTACGATGACAGCGCTGACGAGGACCCCTACACCGCCGATACAGACACCGAGGACATCAGTATCACCGCGGTCTCGATGAGCAAAGATCTCGCGACCGCACAGACCGAGTACTCCATCGGCGATCTCGTGACCTACCGCATCACCGTCCCGGTACCCACGAACACCACCATATTCAACGCGTATGTGCGCGACGTGCTTCCGCCTTCGCTGGAATACTCGCACGCAACGGTCGACACCGGCTTCATGATCGATGCGGACCCTACCTTGGAGGGAACCGGACTTCTGTGGAGCATCGGTAACGTCAGCAACCCGCCCACGTCAACAGTGGAAGCACTGGTGTACGCGTATGTGCGCGACATCGGCTACGACCTCGTGCCAGCGAACGGGATCCCCGCGGCGTCGCTCGTGACCAACTCCGCCAAGCTATCGTGGGACGACGCTGAAGACGGTACTACACGCACCTCGGAAGACTCGGTCGACCTCACGATCGTCGAACCCGACCTGACGATCGTCAAGCACGACGACGCCGTTTCCGTAGGCCCCGGCGATACCGTTTCCTATGTCGTCGATATCACCAACGAAGGAACCGGTCCCGCCTATCGACTGCTGTTCACGGACCGAATTCCCGATGAGCTCTTCTCGGTGGGATCGTCTCCCGCGCTCACCGGCGTCACCGTCGATGGCATGGTCGTGGACGCGGCCGACTACACCGGCGACTTCTCCGTAACCCCCATCGCGACGATAGATTTCGCCGATGACTTCGCACTCGCGGTCGGCGAAACCCTGCAGATCACCTACACCACGACATTGAATGGCGGCGTAGCTGAGGCTCTTACGCTGACCAACGATGCACGCATCAGTTACTCATCCTCCGACATGACCGGACGGCGGGATTACGGACCCGAAATCGCGAGCGACTCAGTGACCACTCTTGCTCCCGAGCTGTCCATCGACAAGGTGGTCGTGGGCGACGACACACCGCAGGCCGGCGGCACGGTCGACTACAGTGTCACAGTCAGCAACACCGGTGATGCGCCGGCAAACAGCATCGTGGTGACCGATACGATCGTCTCGGCCAAGATGAGCTACGTGGGATCCAGTGCCCGGCTCAACGGCGCGGCGACTGCCGATCCTGTCGTCAGCAGCAACACGCTGGTGTGGGACCTCAGCTCAGCCGGGGCCCTGGCAGACGGTGATGACTTCGTACTGACCTACACCATGCGTGTGGCGGCTGATGCTGCTGTGGGCGACGTCCCCAACACAGCGAAGACTGACGGCCTCGATGGCGGCGACGTCCTCGTAGGCGAAGTCAGCGACGATGCAACGGTGACCGTCACCCTCCCCGGCCTGGGCGTGAGCAAGCAGTTGGCAGACGGCCAGGACACGCAGATCCAGGTAGGCGAGAATGTCGTCTTCGATATCGTCCTGGAGAACACCGGCAACACCGACATCGATGTGCTACCGCTGGTCGACACGTTCGACTCGGCGTATCTCGACTTCATCAGCGCAACAATCACACCAGACAGCACCACTCCTACCGGCACGCTGACCTGGGACGACCTTGGACCTCTCGCTGCCGGTGACGCGGCCACGGTGACGGTCACGTTTGAGGCTATCGGCAACCCTGCCGATCACGCCACCATCAACGACGCGTCGGTCACGGGTGCCGCTGACGAGAACGGCGACGACGTGCCCGACATCAGTGATGACGAGCCCATCGATATCACCCGTCCTGACGTCAACATCACCAAGTCGCTCGCAGCCGACCAGACGCCGCGCGTCATCGTCGGTAATCAGGTCACCTTCGATATCACGGTCGAGAATACTGGCGACACCACACTGACTGTGGTGCCGGTGTCCGACACGTTCCTCTCGGCGTATCTGGAGTACTCCACGGCAAGCATCGCCCCATCATCGGTGACAACGGCCGTACCGGACACCACCGTCGAGTGGAGCGACGTAACGCTCTACTCAGGCGATCTTGCACCCGGTCAGACCTATACCTTCAGCGTCACGCTGCTTAGCACCGACGTCCCCGACGCGGTCCTGACAAACACCGCTGAGATCGCCGGTGCTGAGGACGAGTACGGGGATGACCCCGGCGACACGGACGAGTCCGAAGACTTCGACGTCTACGACCCCACCGAGGTCACGGTCGTCAAATCCGCTGATCCTGCAGCCGGGACGATCCTGCTGCCAGGCGATCTGATCACCTACACAGTCGAGTTCGGCAACGCTACGACCGTGACGTTCCCCAGCACGCTCGTGATCGACGAGCTCTCCAGCGCGGTGGACTACATCACCGGTTCCCTCGTGATGGAGCAGGCCGGTGTTGAGACCACCCTCACCGATGCGCCTGATGCCGATGCAGGGATGTATGACTCCGCAACACGCGTGATCGATCTGGATCTGGGCGATCTCTCGCCGGATGAGA
>JAVERH010000006.1:0-36773 GCA_034007245.1 Coriobacteriia bacterium
AGACGAAGCCCGCACGTGTCTGGAGGCGGCAGGGTTCCGCGTGCTAGTGACTGCGAACGTCTACCCCGGGATCGATGAGCTCGACATAGTCCCGGCTCGCCATGTCATCCATGACGCGTTCGAGGAACACATCACGCACGCCCCGGGTATGGAGCGTATCGGCGAGTTCGCAAACGGGGCCATCCTACCCACGCCGGGTGCAGTGCTCCTCGCTGCCGAGCTGCTTACTGAGACGGTGGGTGACCTCGTGCTGGTCGACGTGGGAGGCGCAACGACCGACGTCCACTCGGTGACCGACGGCAGCCCCGAGATCGCCGCGATCGCCACCGGTCCACAGCCTCACGCCAAGCGCACGGTCGAAGGCGACCTCGGTACCTATGTGAGTGCAGTGCACGTAGCGGCGCTCTTGCCTGAAGGTGAGCGACCGGATCCGCTACCGCCTGCGGTGCCGTCCACGCATGCGGAGGTGGCTGCGGCGGTGACGCTCGCCCGTACGGCTGCACGTATAGCCGTCGAGCGGCATGCCGGGCAGCTTGCGCACCTGTACACGCCTCGCGGACGTCAGACGGTCGCGCACGGCCGCGACCTGACGGCCTGTCGTCTGATCATCGGCACGGGTGGAGCGCTCACGCGACTGCCTGATGGCGGATCGATGCTCGAGAGCGTGCGTGCGAACGTCGCAGGCGGTGAGCGCTTACTACCTCCGGCCGATGCGCGTGTGGTGCTCGATCGGGACTACGTGTTCGCCGCTTGCGGCGCTCTTTCGGCACGCTTTCCTGCCGGGCCTGTCGTATCGCTGATGCGTGCGAGCCTCGGTATCTAGACACGCACGTCACACGATGCCGGCAAGTCCCAACTCCTCTACCGTTCGGTCGGTCGGCAGACCACTCTTCAGGTCCCAGCCCATCGACTCGTAAAAGCTGTCGAGCGCGGCCACCAGGTCGGCGACCTGCCCTGCGCCGCGCCCGTCGGAGGCCGGCTCGTTCGTGATCCGCTTCGGCAGAGTGTCGTCCGCTCGCGTCAGTCCGAAGCGCGCGTTCACCAGGCGCTCGAGATTGATCACGCGCTCGGCTGCCTTGAGTAGGTCGTCTTTGGACCATACCTCGCCGGTGGCTGCCGAGAGGACCGCCGCCCAGCTGGACGGCTGCACGGCAAGTGTGATCACCGAGAACAGGCACACGCCCAGCAGGTTGGTCGCCATGGAGAGTTCCATCAGTGGCTTCACCCACTCCTGTGGCGAGTCGGCCAGGTAGTCCACGTCGCGCGTGATGCCGAGTTCCTCGCTCCGGTAGCCGAAGGCGTCGATCGTGGATGCGAACGGGCGCAGGTGGTCGGCACCGCGCGGCGACACCGCATGGCTCAGACCTTCACTCTTGCTCGCCCGAACACCGCAGCTCGCAAGCTCCACACCCTTCACCTCGAAGGTGTAGTCGGCAGCGTCTCCACCGAGTGCTGATGCTGCGCGCTTCGTGCCGTCGGCGAGCAGATTCCCGATGCCCTCGGTGCGGTGTGCGATCCGACCAAGCAGCGCGGGGAGGACGGCACCGTTACCCCAGGTCAGCTCGAGTCCACCGGTCGTGTCGGGCGTCAGGATGCCCCTCTCGTACCACTCCATAGCCACTGCGATCGTCTGTCCGGCAGCGATCGTGTCCAGACCGAGGTCGTTACACAGATGACCCGCGTGAGTCACTGCCTCGAGGTCGTTCACGAGGCACTTCGAGCCGAACGCTCCGATCGTCTCGTATTCGGGACCACCACCGGTTTCGCCTGCGTATGGTCCGCTCTTGATGGTCGTCACGCGCCCACACGCGACGGGGCAGCCTGCGCATGCGTACGGCTTTACGTCGAGGGTCTCGTGGTATGCCTTCATGCCGAGCGTGTCGATCGACTCATCGAACGTCGTACGGCGCCAGTTCTGGGTGGGGAGCACGCCGAGCGCGTTGATCGCATCGTAGAAGCTCGGTGTCCCGTATGGTTTGAGTTCATCTTTCACGAACGCTTCGTTCAGGAACTCCGTCCGCGCCACACGGGCGGTTTCCTTGAGGGCATCGGGGACGGCGATGGGAAGTGGTTTGGTGCCACGTATGGCGAACGCCTTCAACCCCTTCGCACCCATCGCCGCTCCGCTGCCTCCGCGGCCTGCGGCCCGTTCGCGATCGGTCATGATCGCCGCGTAGAGCACGCTGTTCTCGCCAGCCGGGCCGATGACTGCGAGTTGCCATCCCTTACCGTCGAGCGTATCGCGGATCGCCGAGTCCGTATCGTGCACACCTGTGCTCCAGAGTTCGGTGGCGTCGCGTACTTCGACCGTATCGTCATCGATGACGACGTATACGGGCTTCTCGGCCTGACCTGTGAAGACGATGAGGTCGTATCCGGCCTTCTTGATGGCCGGAGACAGGTGCCCGCCGACGTTTGACGCACCGATCGCTCCGGATGCGGGAGAGCGGAACACGAAGCACGTGCGTCCCGAGGAAGGAGCTGCCGTGCCCGTGAGCGGACCGACCGCTACGATCAGTGGCTGCGACGGCTCAAGCGGCAGTCCGTCGAAGTCCACGAGTTCGGCGAACAGGCGCATCGCCACGCCCTCGCCTCCGATGTAGTCGTGGAACCACTGTTCCGGAATCTCCCGGAGAGTCACCTCACTCGTTCCGAGATCCACCATGAGCGCTACACCCCAGTTGCCGTTCACGGCTGCTCCTTTCTCCGTTGATCGCAGTACCTTCCATCCCATCCGTGTGAGCACGCGGATAGCGTTGTGAGATCAGCGGCGAAAGGCCCGCGCGGCGGCGCGGGATGCGGGCGAACGCACCGACCGGCCGGGGTCGAGCGCCACTGATCAGTAGATACCCGCTCATATGTTTGGCGAACAAGGTGATGTCGGTCTTTCAGTGCCCGTATCGTGTTGACTCACGATAAGGAAAGGGCTAACGTAAGGCTGTCTCCGAGCGTTGTGACCTTCCGGGTTCTTACCTCCCGATGGTCGCAGGGCCGATAGGGTCAGCAGGGAAACCGGCTGGCCTCCCGCTTGGAAAGGAGATCCAAGGAACGCGACGCGTTCCGGTCTGCCTTTCCCGTTGCGGGGAAGGCTTCTCGCTTTCCCCGACCGGGTGATCGGCATCGCCCGGGAGATGTGGTGGGATGTGTCCGCCCACACGGACCTCTCCACCCCGCTCCCAGCGGCGGCAAGACGGCCGGGTCAGGCCGCCGCGACGATGGGGACCTCGCAGACGCGAGGTCCCCATTTTCCATTCGCAGGGGCCGGCGACTGCTGGCCGGCCCCTGTTTCGCGTCTGGCGTACCATGGCCTTAGCATGATCAGTGCGCCATCGTAAGGAGTAGCCATGACCGCGAGAGCCAGCGTGACCGTCGATCTCGACAAGGTCACCGAGAACACACGCCGCATCGTCGATGCGCTGGGTGGCCGGGCTGTGTACGGTGTCACAAAGGTCACGTGCGGTGCACCCGAGGTAGCTAGCGCCATGCTCGCGGGTGGTGCTGCAGGTATCGCGGAGTCCCGGCTCGAGAACGTCAAGCGGATGCGTGATGCAGGAGTGACCGCCGAGTTTTGGTCGCTTCGCGCGCCCACACCCGAGCAGGCCGGGGAGACGGTGCGCCTGATCGATGTCTCACTCGAGAGCGAGATCGAGACCGTACGTGCACTGGACGTAGCAGCACGTGCCCTCGGTAAGCGTCATCGTGTTGTCGCGATGGTGGATCTCGGCGATCTACGTGAGGGGATGATGCCCGCCGAGCTACCCTCGTTTCTGGATAGTATCGAGCTGCTGCCGAATATCGAGGTCTTCGGTATCGGTATGAGCCTCACCTGTTACGGCGCGATCGTGCCGGATGAGGTGAACCTCGGCCAGCTTGTCGCGCTTACGCAGACCGCAGAGGTGCGTCTTGGTCACCGTCTCCATGTGAGTGGGGGTATGTCGAGCTCACTTGATGCGCTCGGCGACGGGATTCTGCCCGGACGAATAGACAGTTTGCGTATCGGCGAGGCCATCGTGCTGGGTGTCTCCACCGTCACACGCGAACCGATTCTGGGTCTCCACACAGATGCGGTCACGGTCAGCGCCCCGGTGATCGAGTGTCTGGTGAAGCCGAGTATGCCGCGCGGTACGAGTGCGCAGGATGCGTTCGGCGGCAGACCGACGTTCGAGGATCGAGGCGAGCGCCGACGGGCTATCCTGGCGATCGGTCGGCAGGACGTGGTGCCCGAAGGGCTCACTCCGCTTGATCCGCGGATCCAGGTGCTCGGCGCGTCGAGCGACCATCTCGTGCTCGACGTACACGATCTGCCCGAACCACCACGTCTCGGTGAGGTGCTCGAGTTCGTGCCCGGCTACGCGGCCACACTTGCGGCGTTCACATCGCGGTACGTGGAGAAGCGGTTCACGAACTCGCCTGCTGCTATCTGAGCGTCATCCGGTGCACGGCACCGTTGAAGTCCACCACATAGAGCTCGCCGTCATCGTCCTCGCCGAAACTCGAGATCATCATGTCGGTGTCGAGCAGCTTGCGTGTCTGTACGTGTCCGTCATCGGTACGCTGCAGGCCCCAGATGCGGCCGAACGTGAAGTCTGCGTACAGATACGTGCCGTACAGTCCGGGCTCTGCGGTGCCCCGGTAGACGTAGCCACCGGTGACCGAGGTGCCGTCTTGGCGCCCGTACTCCGCTATCGGCATCGTGAACCCGGCAGGGTCCGGTGCGGTGGAGTCCGGGGGGTATGGATGCGATGCTTCAAAGAGGTTCCATCCGTAGTTCTCACCGCCCGGGGAGTCCGCTGCCTGGAAGTCTATCTCCTCCCATGCACTCTGGCCGACGTCGCCGATCCACAGGTCGCCGGTGGCGCGATCGAAGCTGAACCGCCACGGATTCCGTAGGCCGATCGCCCACAACTCGGGCTTCGTACCCACCTGCTCGACGAACGGGCTGTCGTCGGGGACCACGTAGCCGGCAGGGTCGTTCGCACCGCCGATCACGTCGAGGCGCAGTATCGCACCCAGCAGCGACTCTTCGTTCTGTCCGCTTCCGTACGGATCACCCCCGCTGCCGCCGTCTCCCAGGCCGAGGTACAGGTAGCCGTCCGGACCGAACGCGACCATGCCACCGTTGTGGTTGGCGAACGGTTGTGCCACGTGTAGCAGCACTTTCTCGCTCGCGTGGTCGATCGTCTCTCCGTCTGCCGTGTACCGCGACAGTATCGAGGCGCCGTCTCGCCGGGTATAGCTTACGAACACCATGCCGTCCTCGGCGAACGTGGGGGAGAACGCCATGCCGAGGAGCCCCTGCTCGCCTTCGGTGCTCACCGTCGCCGACAGGTCGAGGAAGAGTTCGCCACGCTTGCCGTCTTGGATCGCCCAGGCACGCCCTGTCTTCTCGAGGACGAACAGTCGGCCTGAGCCGTCGCCGGCACCTGTCAGATAGAGCGGCTGGTCAAAACCTTCGAGTACAGGTTCGAGCTCGAGCTCAAGGGCTTCGAGCGACAACGCTCCGGCTGCGGGTGTGGTCTCGGTTTCGGGCTTCGGGGCAGGCGCAGTCACATCTGGTCTGGTCACATCCGGCTCTGGAGCGGTCACGGAGCATCCGGAGACCCCCGCGATGACAAGTGTGCTCGCGAGCAGGCCGGTGAGTGTGTGCCGTATACGATCGGTGCTCATGATGCCTCCGGCTATCGGTGCCGATAGTCTGGTATACCCGCTGCGCTACAATCCCCGCATGTCATCACGCATCAGCTTCGTGGCAACGGCTGCATCGGCAGCGCTCGTTCTCGTGATCACCGTCGTGGTGGCCTTGGGGTATGCCCTCCTGCCACAGACCGTCACCGAGCGTTCGTCCGAGGTGCCGCAGGTCACCCGGGCGATCGTCACGCGTCACACCGATGGCGACACCGCACACTTCCTGCTGGAAGGCGGCGTGGAGGAGAAGGTGCGCTTCATCGGCATCGACACGCCAGAGGTGGGCGAGGGCGCCGAGCCGTACGGGAAAGAGGCTGCCGGGTATACGGCGAGTATCATCTCTATCGGCGATATGGTGTGGCTCGAGACCGATGCCGAGCGGCGTGATCGCTACGGGCGGCTTCTTGCGTATGTATGGCTTGATGAGCCGCAACATGGGGACGACGCTGAGGTCTGCGGGTCGCTGCTGAACGCACGGCTCGTGAGCGACGGATTCGCCAGTACGTACGTCTATCCTCCAAACGTGAAGTACGCGGACGTTCTCGACGGTCTTCAGGATGAGGCTCGTAGCGCACACCGGGGCCTGTGGTCGGAGTAACAGTGGCTATACGGGCGCATTTTTGATACGCCGCGCATGATAGTATTCAAGCACGCTGATATGCAGAGTCTCATCACCCGAAAGGACGATGACGATGTCGCGGCTCGAGCCCCTTGAGCGCATGACTTTCGATACTGCAACGCTCATGGCCGAGCATCCCCCACTGTTGCGTCACCCTAACAAACAGGCGGCGTTCGAAGTCGCGTGTGCCGAGGGCGACACGTATGAGGGCGAGCTTGGCTACACGCGGTGGCCGGCCTTCGAGTTACCTGAGCGGGTCAATCCGACCGGTGGACTCGCTGTGCTCGAGAGCCGGAGCGGCATCATGGACTACGAGCCGGTCGTGGATATCGAGGGGGCGGTCGAGTGGCATGTCAACTTTGCCGATCCGATGCTCTTCTTCGCATATGGTTCCGGTTTGTTCGCCCAGGACGAGATGCAATGCGCCGAGCATCCCGTGCTCGGCTCGCTCGTCGAGGCGCTGCGCGCTAACGGCCATCGCCCGGTGACCGAGACCGCAGACGGGCCTGCACCCGTGCTCGTCACCGGCGCCGAGCGTCGATGCCGCATCGCGACCAATATGAACGCTGCCAAGGGGCGTCCGCGAGGACTGTACGGTAACGAGTTCGCTGTCGTCTCGCCTGAAGTGGTCGCGCGTGCGACCACGCGGATCGATCCGCCGACGATCACCAACTTCATCGCAATGGCTGCCCCGACCTATCGTAACGGTCGCTACGAGCGCGCGATGATCGAGCGCGTTCTTGTGACCGCGTATACCGGGTTCGCTGCAGCGGTGGTCGAGTCGGATCGTCTTGTGCCTGGTGCCCCTGTGGTGGTCCATACCGGCTACTGGGGCTGTGGCGCGTTCGGGGGCAATCGTACGCTCATGTCTATGCTGCAACTCATCGCAGCAGGCATGGCCGGACTCGCACAACTGGTCTTCTACACCGCGAGCGCCGAAGCCACATCGCTCTCGGACGCCGAGCAGATCATCCGCGAGCAGCTCGGTAGGGATGGTCATATCCCGATCGCCGACCTTATCGACCGGATCGACGGTATGGCCTTTGAATGGGGTAGGAGCGAGGGTACCTGATGGCCGTCAATCCGGGGATGGGGGGACATAGTACCCTCCAGTCTCTGAAGCGCGACCCCTCGGTCAAGGGAGAGAGGATCGCACCCGGCACGGCTCGTCGGGTTTTCGGTCTGCTCAAGCCGTACCGCCGCCGGTTGATCGTCTTCCTGGTCCTTGTCATGTTCCAGGCGATCGTCGGGGTCCTCGACCCGCTCATATATCGCGAGATCATCAACGGCGGTATTCTTGGAGGAGACGCTGCACTCGTCGTACGTCTTGCGCTGCTGGTTGCCGGACTGGCGATCCTCGACGCCGCAGTCCTGCTGGTGCAGCGCCTGGCGGCGCTCCGCATCGGCGAGGGTCTCATGTTCGATATGCGCACGCGGGTCTTTGCGCATATCCAGCGCATGGGCCTCGCCTTCTTCGTCCGTACGCAGACCGGTGCCCTGGTCAACCGTCTGAACGATGATGTGCAGGGGGCCCAGCAGGCGCTCTCCGATGTCCTCTCATCCGTCATCGGCAACCTCATGCGGGTCGGTCTCGTGCTGGTCGCGATGTTCGCGCTCTCTTGGCAGCTCACACTCGTAGCGCTCTTTGTGGTACCGCTCTTCGTGGTGCCGGCACGCTGGCTGGGTCACCGGATCCAGCGGGTCACGCGGGAACGCTACGATCTCAACGCTCAGATGAACGCGACGATGGTCGAGCGCTTCAACGTCTCGGGCGCGCTCCTCGTGAAGCTCTTTGGGCGTGCCGTCGAGGAGGATGCTGAGTTTGCTGCGAAGGCGGGGCGAGTGCGCGATATCGCCATCACCCGGGGCCTCTACGGCCGCATCTTCTTCGTTGCGCTCACGCTCACCGCGTCGGTGGCCACGGCGCTCGTCTACGGGTGGGGTGGCGTGCTTTCGGTGCGCGGTGCGATCGACGTCGGTACCATCGTGGCTCTGACCGCCTATCTTAACCGTCTCTACGGTCCACTCACCTCGCTTTCCAACATGCAGGTCGACGTGATGACCGCGCTCGTCTCGTTCGAGCGCGTCTTCGACGTGCTCGATCTGCCTCCGCAGGTGCCCGAGAGCCCGTCAGCGACGATGCTTGAGCGCGGTCCAGCGCGCATCGAGTTCGATCACGTGTGCTTCGCGTATCCCGCCAGCATCGAGGTGGTCGGGGAGTCGTTAGCGGGTATCGCTGCGCCCGATGCGACACAGCCGCAGACAGTGCTACAGGACGTGAGCTTCACGGTCGAACCCGGGCAGCTTGTCGCTCTGGTCGGGCCCTCCGGCTCGGGGAAGACCACGATGAGCTATCTCATTCCCCGACTGTACGACGCCACTAAAGGCACGGTGCGCGTGAACGGGGTCGACGTGCGGGACGTCACACTGCAGTCGCTGCGCGAGGTCGTGAGTATGGTCACGCAGGATCCTCACATGTTCCACGATACGATCCGCGTGAACCTTCTGTATGCACAGCCCGATGCCAGCGAGGATGAGCTTCGCGAGGCGCTTGCGGGCGCACAGATACTCGATCTCATAGACTCGCTGCCAGATGGACTCGATACCGTGGTCGGTGAGCGTGGCTACCGGCTCTCGGGGGGAGAGAAGCAGCGTCTCGCGATCGCGCGGTTGCTGCTCAAGGCACCCGACGTCGTCGTCCTCGATGAGGCGACTGCGCATCTGGACTCCGAGTCCGAAGTCGCGGTACAGTGCGCGCTCGCCACAGCTCTCACGGGCCGGACATCGATCGTGATCGCGCACCGTCTTTCGACGGTTCGCGACGCCGATCGCATACTTGTGGTGAGCGCCGGGCGTATTGTAGAGGCGGGACGGCACGAGGAGCTGCTTGCGGAAGGCGGATTGTACGCCGAGCTATACCATACGCAGTTCCGCGACGTATCGACCGTGAGTGTGCAGGAGCCAGCAGAAGAGGAGTCGTCATGAGCGATAGCACGATGCAGAGGGTTCTCGAAGCCGAGCTCGCGAGGCTGCGTGCGCTTTCGGGCATCAAGTGGTCGCGCTACGACGAGGATGTGCTTGCTTGCTGGATCGCCGATATGGACCTTCCCTCAGCTCCCGTGGTTGCAGCGGCAGTACGCGATCTCGTCGAACGGCGTGACTTCGGGTATGACTTTTCCGCAGTGGGTGCGGTGTCGGAGGCGTGGGCTGCCTGGCAACTCGAGCGCCACGGATGGAGTCCCGATCCGGCTCGCGTCCGCCTGCATACCGATGTGCTTCAGGCCGTCGATCTCGCGTTGTGGCTGGGGACGAATCCGGGTGATGGCGTGGTATTGATGACGCCGGTCTACCCGCCGTTTTTCCGTTGTCTGGCGAGCCTCGGACGTACGGTGGTCGACTGTCCGCTCGAACCTGGCACGTGGGAACTCGATGCCGAGCGGCTCGAGGCGGTCGTCGCCGCTGGCGTTGACGATGGTGCACCGGTCTCGGCGATCCTGATGTGCAATCCACATAACCCGACCGGGCGCGTGTTCTCCGTGGCCGAGCTTACCGCCGTTGCCGAGGTAGCGCGTCGCCATGATCTGCTCGTCATCAGCGATGAGATCTGGGCCGACGTGGTCTATCCTGGCGCACGGCACGTGCCGTTCCGGTCTCTTCCGGTGGCTGAGGGTCTTCGAACGGTGACCGCAGCGGCAGCCAGCAAGACGTTCAATATCGCAGGACTACGCTGCGCGGTCTCGTACATCGACGATGAGGCGCTCGAGGAGAAGATATCGGCGCTTCCGGATCACCTCCTCGGCGCGGTGAGCTCCGTCGGCGCTACTGCAACACTCGCCGCATACTCGCAGGGCGGTCCGTGGCTCGAGGCGACCCTCGTGCTACTGCAGGGCAATCGCGATCATGTCATCGAGCGCCTTGCCGCTGAACTGCCGCGCGCGGTCGTGGACGTTCCTGAGGCGACCTACCTCGCGTGGATCGATCTGCGTGCGTACGAGCTGGGAGAGGATCCTGCGGCATGGCTGTTGGAGCATGCTCGCGTGGCGCTCAACGCCGGTCCCGACTTCGGGGTCCACGGCCACGGATTCGTGCGCCTCAACTTCGCCACCACACGACCGGTACTTGACGAGATCATCGACCGGATCGTGCGCGCGCTCGGCTAGAGCCGATCGCATGCCCACGTCCTTCGGGGCTGCCACATCTTCCTGTCGAGGATGAGTTTCATCGTGAGGATGCGGTCGCTCGAGGGCACGCGCATAGCGGTCGCTACGAACCTGGCAGACCATACGAACTGTGAGGGAAGCGTCGTATCCCCCTTCTTGCTCCCGCAGCGGTGACCGTCTGTGCCGTGAAGACGGTCACAAGGAACAGTGGGAACAGCGCGATCAAGATGGACGTCGCCCAACTCGTCGTTTCATGTGGTGGACGCCTGCGTTACACTTTCAAGAACCATCGTTTTCAGGCGATGGCAAACCCATGCAGCACAGACAGGGAAGGATGGTTGGAGCATGAAGAGGTCAGCACACCTCCTCTCGCTCATGCTTGCCCTCGCGCTCGTCGTCTCGGCCCTTGCGGGCTGCGCCGGCGAGACAGTGGAGGAAGAGCCCACAGCAGAGGAACCAGTGGCCGAGGCGACCACCGCCGACACGTTCACGTACGCGCAGGGTGCCGACCCGCGCGGCCTGGACCCCGCACTCGTCGATGATGGTGAGTCCTCCAAGATCATCGTCAACATCTACGAGAATCTACTGAAGTACAACGACGACTCCACCGAGGTGGAGCCCTCGCTGGCCGAGTCATGGGATATCAGCGAAGACGGCCTGAGCTACACCTTCAAGCTTCGCGAGGGTGTGAAGTTCCATGATGGCACCGACTTCGATGCCGAGGCTGTGAAGTTCAATATCGACCGGCAGCTTCCGCCGCTTGTGACCGAAGAGATGGGCTACGCGGGTTTTGTGTTCGGCTCCGTGAAGGACGTCGTTGTGGTCGATGAGTACACCGTGCAGATCAACCTCACCGCTCCGAACACGGCGTTCCTCGCCAACCTTGCGATGAGCCTGGCTGCTCCGATCATCAGCCCGACCGCACTCGAGGCTGGCGACAACTCGGTCATGGAGAACCCCGTCGGCACTGGCCCATACAAATTCGTCGAGTGGAACAAGGGCGAGAACATCGTTCTCGTGCGCAATGACGAGTACTGGGGCGAGCCCGCCAAGACCAAGAACGTCGTCTTCCGTTTCATCGCCGACAACTCGGCACGCGTGCTCGCGCTCAGCAACGGTGAAGTCGACATGATCGATGGCATCGACGCCACCGTCGTTGATCAGATCACCGAGGGCGGCGGCGAACTATTCGAGGCCGCCGGCATGAACATCAGCTACATGGCTTACAACACAACGACCTCGCCGTTCAAGGATCAGGCTGCTCGCGTCGCCTTCTCGCAGGCTATCGACCGCGAGGAGCTCGTGAAGAGCCTGTATCAGGGCTACTCGGATGTTGCCGATACGATCCTCCCGACCTTCGTTCCGGGCTTCGACCCGGCTGTCGAGCAGGTCGAGTTCGACGCTGAGGCCGCTAAGGCAGGACTTGCTGCCGCCGGCGTCACCGAGGTCCATATGATCTCGTACACCAACCCACGCCCGTACAACGCCGCCACCGGTGTCTCGCTTGCGACCGCCATCCAGGGTTACCTGCAGAAGGTCGGCGTGGAGTGCACCATCGACACCTTTGACTGGACCACATATAAGGAGAAGGTCAAGGCTGGCGACTATGACATCTGCTTCTACGGCTGGATCGGCGATAACGGCGACCCGGACAACTTCATGAACCTGCTCTCGGATCCTGATCCAACGATGAACGTCGCTCGTTGGCAGGACCCGACCTACCAGGGCATGATCAAAGACGCGCTTCTGCTCCCCAACGGAGATGAGCGCAACGCCGCTTATGCCGAGATGGAGACGTACGTGGCAGAGCAGGCTATCTGGCTGCCGATCTCGCACGCGAAGACGCTGGCCGCATACCGGCCTGAGGTCTCCGGTTTTGTGTATCATGTGACTGGCAACGTGTTCCTCAAGAACGCTGTCGTCGAAGTGCCGTAGGGTAGGCGACCGACGAACGACGCGAGCGCAGCCGGGAATCGCAGTGCGGTTCCCGGCTGCACCGCTCGCTGTCCAGTATGAAGGCATCCATACATGCTGAAGTACGTTATCAAGAGAGTCTTCATGGTCATCCCGGTCATGATCGGGGTGTCCATCATCGTCTTCTCACTTATGCGGGTCTTCTCACCCGATCCTGCGCCGATCGTGCTTGGCCAGCATGCGACGGTCGAGTCCATGGACGCGTGGCGCGAGGCCAACGGCCTCAATGACCCAGTGGTCAGTCAGTACTTCACGTATCTCACAGGTGCTCTCAAGGGCGACCTGGGCACGTCTTATTACACCAAGTCACCAGTGACCGGGGAGATATTCGCCCGCTTCCCGGCGACTATCGAGTTGGCGCTGGCAGCCATTGTCTTCGCTACGGTCGTCGGGGTCCTGCTCGGTGTTGTCGCCGCAGTCAAGAAGAACTCCATCTTCGATGCAGTCGGGTCGTTGTTCGCGCTCGTTGGCGTTTCGATCCCCATCTTCTGGCTTGGTATCCTGTTCATCATGTTCTTCAGCGGCTACCTGCACTGGTTCCCGTCGGGTGGGCGCATCGATGTGCTGCTCAAGCCCGCCGAAGTGACCGGTTTCTACATGGTCGATGCGGTCATCGAGGGTAACTGGGTCGCATTCAACAATGCGCTCGACCACCTCATCCTGCCGGCACTCGCGCTCGGCATGTACTCCATGGCGATCATCACGAGGATGACCCGCTCGTCGATGCTGGAGACGCTCGGGCAGGACTACATCCGCACGGCACGCGCAAAAGGTATCTCCGAGACGAAAGTCATCGGGAAGCATGCGCTGCGCCCCTCGCTGATCCCGGTGACCACCGTCATCGGTTTGCAGTTCGGCTCGTTGCTCGGGGGCGCACTCCTCACAGAGAGCGTGTTCTCCTGGCCGGGCATCGGCAAGTTCACGGTGGACAGCATCCTGAAATCGGACTTTCCCGTGGTCCAGGGTATTGTGCTCCTGGTCGCGGTTATCTTTGTGATGATCAACCTCACGGCCGACCTCGCCTACGCTTCGCTCGACCCACGTATCAAGTATTCGTCGAAGAAGGAGCGGTAGCCGTGAGCGAGTGGAACCAATCCTCGGTCGACGAGGTCCCTACGATGGGGAGCGAGAGCCAGAAAGCCGACGAGACGCTCGCGACGGGGATCGTACTACCCGACGGCGAGATCCCCGGCGACGACTACGACGAGACACTGTACGAGAAGCCCGAGAACCAGTGGCTCGAGATGTGGCGCAGCCTGCGTGCTAACAGGGCGGCCCTCGTAAGCCTCATCTTCATCATACTGCTCGTTCTTGTCGCGGTCGCCGGTCCGTACATCACTCCGTACAACCCCATCGAAACGGAGATGTCCAACGCGCTTAAGCCTCCGAGTGCGGAGCACTGGTTCGGTACCGACCAACTGGGCATGGACATCTTCAGCCGGGTCATCGCTGGCACGCGCGTGTCTCTCACCGTAGGTCTGCTCGCCGTCTCGATCGCGCTTACTACAGGTATCGTCCTGGGCGCCATCGCGGGGTATGCGGGCGGTTGGGTCGATACCATCATCATGCGCGTGATGGACATGATGCTGGCCATCCCGTCTATCCTGCTCGCGATCACGCTCATGGCGGCACTCGGCAAGGGTATCGACAAGGCGGTCATCGCGATCGGTCTCGTCTCGATCCCGGAGTATGCGCGGATCGTACGCGGCAACATTCTTTCGATCAAGGAGAACGACTACATCGCGGCGGCGCACGTCGTCGGTCTTTCTGACGCACGGATCATCTTCCGCCATGTGCTCCCCAACGCGCTCTCGGTGATCATCGTACGTGCCACTCTCGGCATCTCGAGTGCCATTCTGGATACGGCCGCGCTCGGCTTCCTCGGGCTGGGCGTGCAACCACCGCAACCTGAGTGGGGTGACATGCTCGGTCGCGCCCGCGGCTTCATTTTCCAGGCTCCGCATACGCTGCTCTACCCCGGTATGGCAATCACCGCGACGGTGCTCGCATTCAACCTGCTCGGCGACGGTCTTCGCGACGCGCTCGATCCCCGGGCACGGATCAAGTAGGGACATGCGATGACGACACAAGATACCGGCACGATCATGAGTTCGCCCGCAGGAGCTGCGGCGCTGGGTCCTCTCGACGCTTGCGGTGCTCAACCGATCATTCTCGATGTCCGGGGGCTCTCTACAGAGTTCGTTATGAAGCGTGGTACGGTTCGTGCGGTGCGCGATGTCAGCTTTACGGTGCGCGAGGGCGAGGTGCTCGCAATCGTCGGCGAGTCTGGCTCAGGCAAGAGCGTTGCTGCGCTCTCGGCGATGCGGCTCCTGCAGTCGCCCGGACGGGTCGCCGCTGGCGAGGTCGTCTACCGCGGGAAGGACCTGCTCTCGCTTTCGGCGCGCGAGATGCGCGATATCCGCGGCAACCATATCTCGATGATCTTCCAGGAGCCGATGACCAGCCTGAACCCGGTCTTCACGATCGAGGATCAGCTGACCGAGAGCATCCGTACCCACCTGAAGCTCGACAAGAAGGCGGCTACAGCACGCGCGATCGAGATGCTGCGGCTCGTGGGCATCCCGAGTCCGGAAAAGCGCGTCAAAGACTATCCACACCAGATGTCGGGCGGCATGCGCCAGCGCGTGATGACCGCCATGGCGCTTTCGTGCGAACCTGATCTGCTCATCGCCGATGAGCCGACGACGGCACTTGATGTGACCATTCAGGCGCAGATACTTGCGCTGCTCGCGGACCTTCGTAAGAAGTTCGGTATGGCGGTCATCCTGATCACGCACGATCTCGGGGTCGTGGCCGAGTCGGCTGACCGGGTGGTTGTCATGTACTGTGGCCAGGTGGTAGAGGAGGCGTGTGCCGCGGACCTCTTCGAACAGCCGCTGCACCCCTACACCCTTGGTCTACTCGAATCCATCCCCGGCATGGATGAAACCGAGAGCGATGAGCCGCTCTACATGATTCGAGGCATGGTTCCAAACCCGCTCAATCTGCCCACGGGGTGCGCGTTCGCTCCCCGCTGTGACTATCGGACGGAGCAGTGCGTACGCGAGATGCCACCGCTCGTCGAGCGTGCGGATGGCCGCAAGCTTCGGTGTTTCGTCGATGTGACGGATACTGCGCCCACCCCTGTAGCAGGGGAGGTGGCCGAATGACCCAGCCACTTATCAGCGTGCGTAACCTCTCAAAGCACTTCACGATGGATCGCGATCTGCTTGGTCGCACGACGTCGGTCCTCAAGGCCGTGGACGATCTGTCGTTCGACATCTACCCCGGAGAGACCTTCGGTCTGGTAGGGGAGTCGGGCTGTGGTAAGACGACCGTCGGCAAGTTGCTCGTGGATCTCTACACCCCGACCGCCGGAGAGATCCTCTACAACGGCGAGGACCTGGCTCGCCTGAAGCCCAAGGAGCGTCGTCGCTACTGCCGCGATATCCAGCTGATCTTCCAGGATCCCTATGCGTCGCTGAACCCGCGTATGACCGTGGATGACATCATCTCCGAGCCGATCCGTGTGAATCGGTTGCAGCCGCCTGAGAAGATCGACGACCGCGTGGGTTACCTGTTGAACGCGGTCGGGCTGTCCGCAAACTACCGCAATCGCTTTCCGCATGAGTTCAGCGGGGGTCAACGACAGCGGATCGGCATCGCCCGTGCGTTGGCGATGGAGCCAAAGCTTATCGTGTGCGATGAGCCGGTATCCGCTCTGGACGTCTCGATCCAGGCGCAAGTACTGAACCTGCTTGACGATCTTTCGGAGGAGTTCGGTCTCACATATCTGTTCATCGCACACGGGCTTAATGTGGTGAAACACATCAGTGACCGGGTGGGCGTGATGTATCTCGGCAAGCTCGTAGAGCTCGCACCCAAGCGTGAGCTCTACCGCAATCCGCTCCATCCGTACACCAAGGCGCTGCTCTCGGCGATCCCGGTGACGAATCCGGCTTTGCGCACCGAGCGCATCCTGCTCGAGGGTGACGTTACGAGCCCGATCGACCCCAAACCCGGGTGTCGCTTCGCGAGCCGCTGCTATGCCAAGGGCGAGTGCCTGGGCTGTGACTGCGACGTCGAGATGCCGCCACTCGCAGAGGTCTCACCCGAGCACTTCGTCGCCTGCTATCTGCACCCTGGGGTGTAGCGCGGCGCTACTTCTCCACCATTGCGCTGGCAAGGTACTGGCTGTCTGTCGCGCGGTAGACGAAGTCCTGTGTGCCGGGAAGGTGTCGGGCCTGGGTTTTGGCGTGCGATATCACGAACTGCACTGTGCGGTCCGATCGTCGGAGTCGCCATCGCTGCTGATCTCCTATGACTTCGGACTTCGCGAGGCAGATCTCGATCTCGGTGGTCTCGGCCGTATACTCTCACCAAGATATCCGAGCACGCTGGTCGGGGGTGACGACTCTTGAGCACGAACACTGGTGCTGCTGCAGTAGATGAGTACATCGCCCAGTCACCGCCACAGACACGCGCGGCGCTCGAACAGTTGCGTACGCTGATCCTGGAGGTCGTCCCTGAGGCGACGGAGGTCATCAGCTATGGTATCCCCACGTTCGACCTTGCCGGAAAGCACGTGGTTCACTTCGGTGGTTTTGCACATCATGTCGGCCTCTATCCCACTCCGAGCGGCATGGAGGAGTTCGCCGACGAACTCTCGCCGTACGCACGTGGCAAGGGGTCCATCGGGTTCACACTCGATACGCCGCTGCCGACCGACCTCATACGTCGCATCGTGGCATATCGGGCTGCGGAGGTGCGGCGGCGCTGAGGTGTCCTTCTGTCATATGATGCGGATGATGCTGAGGATGTCGAGGTAGTCGTAGTCCGTTCAGGATGGTGGTACGTATCAGAGCGCCAATGGGTCGTGCAGGGCTAAGATCGGCCATCGTGCTACTCGTCGTCACGGCGCTCCTTGCTGTGGCTCCGACTGCGATGGCTACCGACGATTACCCGTACCCGGGACAGAGTGGCAGTGACCCCTGGGGCTTCTTCAAGAGCTACTGCACCTCGTTCGTCGCATGGCGCATGAACCGTAATGCTGGCCCGGGCAGCTTCATCAACTATATGGACGGTGGACACTGGGGGGACGCTGGCAACTGGGGCGCCAACGCTCGGCTTCTCGGGTATCCGGTGGACCACACCCCTACCGTTGGCGCTATCGCCTGGTGGGCAGCTGGCACGATCAGCAGACTTGGTCATGTGGCGTACGTCGCGGCGGTCAATGCCGACGGGACGGTCCTGGTGGAGGAGTACAACTACCTGTCTCTCCGGTACGGCACGCGTACGATTTCCGCCTCATCGGTGTCTGGCTACATCCACTTCTATGATGTGCCGATCCTTCCGCCTCCGCCGCCTCCGGACACCGTCGACCCGGTGATCACGCTTTCATGCGTGAAGAACGGCGGAGTCTATGCTTCGGCGATCACACCGGGGTTCCTGGTCACTGATAGTGCGCTGAAGTCGGTCACCGCGACGCTCGATGGGAAGAAGTTCACCTCCGGGACCCTGGTGGACTCTGCGGGGGCGCATACGCTCACGATCACGGCAGTGGATGTCGCGGGAAACGATGCGGTCGCCTCGACGTCCTTCACCATCGATCCGGCCGCGACCGACCCGGACGTCGCGTTCACTACGATTGCAGGTGACAGCCGGTATGAGACTGCCGTCAGAATGAGCCAGACTGCTTTTGACAGCGCTTCGTGCGTCATCATCGCGACCGGGGAGAACTGGCCCGACGCCCTCGGGGGGGCTGCGCTTGCAGGAGTCCGCGGGGCCCCGATCCTGCTGGTCCACAGCGACGCCGTGCCCCCTGAGGTGCTAGCCGAGATCAGCCGTCTTGGCGCGACATCAGCGGTGATCCTTGGCGGTACAGGGGCCGTGGCGGCTTCCGTGGAAACGGCACTGAACGAGTTGCTTGGGGGTACCGTCGAGCGCATCGGTGGCACCAACCGCTATGAGACCGCCGAGTTGATCGCCCGTGAGGTGGTCGATGCGCAGGATGGCGCGTATGACGGCACCTGCTTCGTCGCCACCGGAACCGGTTTTGCCGATGCGCTTGCCGCAGCTCCGCTCAGCGCGGCGAAGCGCTGGCCGCTCGTGCTGGTCGGTCCGGATGGACTGTCTGCTGCGACGACAGTGACACTCGAGGAAATAGGTGCGACACGCGTGCTGGTGGCCGGCGGTCCTGGCGCCGTTCCCGGGAGCGTTGACGCCAGTCTTCCCGTTGGGCCTGCAGACGACGCGGTCCTACGTTTGTCCGGCACCGACCGATATGCGACGGCGGCCAGGATCGCCGATTTCGCTGTGGGGGAGGGTCTGCACTGGGAGGGCGTGGCCATCACGACGGGACAGAATTTCCCCGATGCGCTCGCCGGTGGCGCTATGCAGGGTACACTCGGTTCGGTGATGCTTCTCACCCGCAGCACGACCATTGCTCCCGAGACACTAGCTCTTCTCGCGAATAGTCGAGCCGAAGTCCGCTCGCTCTGTTATCTGGGCGGCGAGGGGGCTGTCTGTACATCCGTCAAGCTGGCGGTGTCACAGGTGCTTGAGTAGGGTGGTGCTTTGCACAGCACGGCGGTCGCTTAAGACCATCGGGTGGGGGTATCCACCTCTAAGAGATAGCAGCATCCTCGGATAGCAGGAGGTAGACATGGCAGGAACGATCTTTTATCGCAAACGCATGAACGTGGGCAAGGGGGAGAAGGCTCCGCGCTTCCTGGTTGTGGCCGTAGCAGACGCCAAGCTCAAGATCCACGCAAAGCACCTACGCAAGAGCGAACTCGAGCAGATCGCAAAGGCCACCGGAACGGAGCTCGTGGAGCTTGCCGTCGAAGAAAAGGGTCACAAGCTCACATCTGCAGAGTAATCTCGTCACCCGCGTGACTGCGGGGCTTCATCCAGTCGACACACACAGGAGGTAGCCGATGGCGCTCGAGCGCGAGCGGGACAGTAAACGACTGCACATCAAGAGCCGACTCATGGGGGAGAGTCTGGTGAGCGAGAGCTTTCTCGACTCGCTCGAGGTGGCACCGCAAAGGCGTCTGTTCCCCGACGTCACCGTCATGAAGATCGGCGGTCAGTCGATTTGCGACCGTGGGCGTCATGCGCTCCCCGGCGTCGTCGATGAGATCATCGCCAATAAAGACGAGCACAAGATGCTGCTCATGACCGGCGGTGGGACGCGGAGTCGGCACATCTATGCGATCGGCCTCGAACTCGGTATGCCAACGGGCATCATCGCTGCGTTTGGTAGCTCGGTCTCCCAGCAGAACGCACTCTTGCTCGCCACGATGATGGCGGAGCACGGGGGCATCGAGATCGATCAAGACGCGGTCATGAAGCTGCCCAACTACTTCGCACAGGGCTGCGTTCCCGTGACGCAAGGCATGCCGCCGTACGACTTTTTTGCGATCCCGCCCGAGAGGGGCCGCATCCCGATCCACCGCACCGATGTCGGCGCACTGCTCATGGCGGACCTTATCGGCGCCAAGGCTATGATCTACGTGAAGGACGAGCGTGGTCTGTACACGGATGACCCCAAGAAAGACCCGGATGCCGAGTTCATCCCGGAGATCACCGTGGACGAACTGGAGGCGCGTCAACAAGACGACCTGATCCTCGAGCGTCCGTGTATCGATATCCTGCGAAACAGCCAGGTCCTGGACCACGTTCAGATTATCAACGGGCTGGAGCGTGGAAACATCACGCGTGCGCTTAAGGGCGAGCATGTGGGGACGATCATCCGTCAGTAGAGCGCTCGACACAAGCCGGAAGGCGGTACGATGGCAATCACCAAGAAAGATACGATCCGCGTCATGATCATCACGAAGGATCACCGTATCGAAGGAGACATGCACATACTCGAGGGCGCGCGACTGTCTGACTCGCTCAACAGCAAGAGCAAGGACTTCCTTGCGATCACGAATGCGGCGATCCACGCGGTGGAGAACGATCGGCTGGTGGCCTCACCCCCGTTCATCATGATTGCGCGTGAGGGAGTCACGGCCATCTTTCCGATCGAGGAGTAGCAGACGCGCGTTCGTTTGTCCGGTCGACTACGGTGGGCAGCTCTTCCAGGCGGTGAGTGCTTCCACGGCTTCAGCTACCGATAGTGCTGGTGCCGGTGCCGTCGCATCGCGTGCGCGCAGCCGCGCAAACAACTCTGCGAGGATCGGTGGGGTGATGTTGCCCTCGGTCAGCACATCTGCGCTCGAGAAGAGCTCCTCGGGGGTTCCGGCAAGTGCGATCCTGCCGCCCGGGGCGAGTACGTACGCGTAGTCGGCGAACTCGGGTACGGAGTCTATGTCGTGCGTGGACATCACGATCGTCATGTGCTGCTCTCGCGCAAGACGGTCCAAAAGTGCCAACAGCGCGGAGCGGGATTTCGGGTCGAGTCCTTCGAACGGCTCATCGAGAACGAGCAACTCGGGATCCATCACGAGCGCTCCGGCAAGAGCCGTCTTACGCTTCTCGCCGCCGGAGAGGTTGTGGGGAACCCGGTCGGCGAGGTGCTCGATGCCGAGCAGTGCCAGCGCCTTGTGCGCGCGCTCACGGGACTCTGTCTCGGACAGTCCGTACTGGCGGGGCGAGAACATCACATCGTCGATGACGGTTGGCGCGAGCAGCTGCTCATCGACGTTCTGTAGCACTACCCCGATACGCTTGCGTATCTTGGACCACTGCTCTGAGGGTGAAACGCCGAAGACCGTCACAGAACCCTCCTGTGGCTTCATCAGGCCGAGGATGTGATAGAGCATCGTTGTCTTGCCCGACCCGTTGGGGCCGAGAACGGCCACCCGTGCGCCCGTGTGGGCGAGGAAGTCGAGGCCGCACAGATGTACGGTCGTGCCGTCCTCGTACGTGTGCTTCACGCAACTGATCCGGATGATCTCCTCGGCATCAGCGAGGCGGCCGCGGTCGTGGGTGTGCATGTTCATCAGCGTCTCCGTCCGATCAGGAGTCCCGTGAGGAGGTCCACCGCACCTGCGATGGTCACGAGCCATGAGTAGCCGGACAACGCCGGCACAAGGCGAAATACGAGAACGACAGCGAGGATGAGCGCTGCATAGAGCAGGGAAGCCAGGTCGGCCGCGTGGTCGGTGCTCCGCTGCGTGGTCACGCGCAGGCCTCCCTCATACCCGCGCAGGTACAGGATGTCGTACTCGTGTTGCGAGAGGTCAAGGGAGTACAGCAACAGCCCGCCGAGCGCACGTACGGTCGCTTGGGCCGAGCGGATCGGTTGCCGCGCCGAGAGTCCTGCACGGAGGCGTACCGCCCGGGTGAGATCGGCGAACTTCTCGGCGAGGATGAAGAGTGACCGGTAGGTCATCAGCAGGGCGTCACCGACGACCTGCGGTGTCACGCGCTGGATGGGTGCGAACACCTGAGGGTAGGGGGTCGAGAACATGAGCGTGACGACGGCGAGTGCTGCCGTCACGGCTTTGAGTACGATGAGGGCCCCGGTCACCGGTCCGGGGGCAGCCGCGAATGCGAAGACGAGGGCAAAGAGCGCGGGGTAGAGTGCGAGCGGGAGCATCTGCCCGAGCGGTAGACGAACGGCCGCGCCGGCCCCCACGAGTGACAGCACGACGCCGGCGGCGACGAGTGGGTCGTTCACGGTCATGACCGCGCCGAGCAGTAGCCCGGCCGCGATGAGCTTGCTCGCTGGTGCTGCGTGGTGAAGCAGCGTATCCCCCGAGATCGCTGATCGGTCGACTGCAGTGACATCCATCAGTGACCTCCGTGCTCGTCGCCGACGTGCGCCACACGGCCTTGCACGCCTGCTCCGCTGAACAGTAGTCCCGGGCGCACTTTGCCGACATAGCCGAGTATCGTTGCAGTCACGAGCGCCTCGAGCAGCCAGCCGATCGGTCCGAGGGTGTAGACCACAGCCGCGAAGCGCGAGACGGCCAGGGCCTCGCTTTCATGCGCATGCTCATCCTCGTGCGCATCGGTCTCTCCGTGCTCATGTCCGCCGACGAGGCCGCTCGAGAAGACCCCCTCGGAGAACGGATTGCGGAACTCGAGAGTCTCGGCATCGAGTGCACCGGTCCCGCGCGTTGCCGCGGGTGCGCCTGCCAGGGCGACGATACCTACAACCATCGTGGTCGTCGCTGCAAGCGTCACTACCGTCGCAATCGCGGCGATAGGACGGATCCTCCTGATGCCGAAGAGTCGCGTCCCAGTCCGGACGAGAGCCCAGCCCAGCGCGATCTCGGCACCGATGACCAGCGTGTTGAGCCCGACCACTGTGACCCCGCCATGTCCGAGCAGGGCGAGTATGAGCACGACGATGAACGCCGAGATCACTCCCAACCACGGGCCGATCAGCACGCCTGCGACCACGGTCAGGTTGACGTGGTAGGCGAGGGGCACGATCTCACTCGACATCGCGACGAGGACGAGTGCGGACACGACTCCGATAAGCGGGACGGCCCGTCGGGATCCCGAGCGCGTGGCGCGTCTTGCAGCTATGCCGAGGAGGGCGGCTGCGGCCAGCCATCCGGTAAGCCAGAGCCACCAGGGCAGAACACCGTCGGGGATATGGATGTGTGACATCAGCTGCCCTCCGTCTGCGTGCGGCAGTCGGCGCAGATACCGTAGAGGATGATCTGGTGATCCGTCACGAGATGTCCCGAGCGCGCCGCTGCGCGTACTGTCGCGTCGTCGATGGGGCAGTCGATCGCCACCACCGCCCCGCACTCGGTGCAGACAAGGTGATGGTGATGGTCATGGCGTGCACATAAGGCGAGCAATGCAGAGCCGTCACGTTCGCCCACAGACACGAGGCTCCCCGCTGACTGCATGGCGCCGATCGCGCGGTAGACCGTGGCGAGCCCGATCCCCGGCGCTTCGGCAGTCACGGCACGGTGTAACTCCTCGGCAGTGAACGCACGCTGCATCGCCTGCACTGTCGTCGCTATCGTCGTGCGCTGGATGCTCATGCGTCTGGAGCCATAAAGGGCCGCAGGTTTGGTCGAGCGGGCGCTGTGTGTGGGCCGTGCTGCCATCGGTACTCCTCAAGTGAGAACCACTCTCACTTAAGAACTATCACACACGGCACGATTCCCGCAAGCCCGGAGGTGGGTTAGCATGGACTGCATCCGGAGAGGGGATTGCTCGTGAACATCAGCCAGCTCAAGACCTTTGTCGCTGTGGTCGACCATTGTTCGTTCTCTGAGGCTGCACGTGTGCTCGGCATCTCGCAGCCCGCAGCGACCATGCACGTGCAGTCCCTTGAGTCCGATGTGGGGGCGACCCTGTTCGATCGCGGTTACCGCAACATCAGTCTCACCGAGGCGGGGGAGATGTTGATCCCCTACGCACGACGGATCCTTGCCGAGGTCGCCGACGCCCATGATGCCATCGAGTCCATGGGTGACGTCGTGACCGGTCGGGTGACTATCGCTGCCTCTACCACCCCCGGACAGTATCTCTTGCCCCGGCTCCTCGGCACCTTTCTTTCGGCATACCCGGAGGTCGGTGTCACGCTACGCGTATACGATTCTGCGGATGTGGTAGAGCATGTCGCGCAAGGCAACGCCGATCTCGGCATGATCGGCGCGGAGGTTCCCGGCGCCCGGGTCCACTACGAGCAGCTTGGCACTGACGAGCTCGTGCTCATCTGTCCGGCGAGACATCGGCGTGCAGACGGAGCGGCGGTGATGTTCTCTGACATCGCTGGTGAGCGGTTCATCGTGCGGGAGGCGGGTTCTGGGACGCGTCTCGTGGCTGAGGAGGTCATCCGGCGTAGCGGTGTGGACCCTGCCGACCTCGAGGTCGTCATGGAGCTTGGCACCAACGAGGCGATCGTGAGCGCCGTCGAGGGTGGCATGGGTCTTGGCATCGTGAGCGCGCAGGTAGCGACCAAAGCGCTGGAACTCGGTACAGTCGCGTCCGTTCCCGGTGCAGGATTCCCTGTCGCACGACCGCTTTTCATGGTGCTGCCGCGGACGTCTCTCACGCGGGCAGCCAATGCGCTGGCGGACCATCTCAGAGCCGAGCTGTAGCGCTCGGGCTACTTTGGGTACTATCTGCCTTGCAGCACCCTCATATTACGATAGACTATAGCTTATCGTCTGACGCCCGATGCGCTGACGAAGCGTCTCCGAGCCCCACACACCTACCACAGTCGCGGTTGAAGCGACCGCCAGGGTGACGGGCCAAAGGGTAAGGCCAGAAATGGGCTTGCCTCCCGGATTTGGAAAGGAGCACTCCATGATCGATCGCTTGAAAGGTAAGGCTATCTGGCGTTTCAGCGTAGTCTTCCTTGCGTTCGCCCTCGTGTTCTCGCTCGCGGGCTGCGCGGCTGAGGAAGAGCCTGTCGTTGAGGAACCGGCAGCCGAGGAGCCGGTCGAGCAAAGCAATCTGGTTCTCGCATCCACGACGTCTACCCAGGACTCAGGCCTCTTCGATGTGCTGATCCCGGCGTTTGAGGACGCGTACCCGGAGTACAAGGTCGAGGTCATCGCTGTGGGCACGGGTGCCGCGCTCGAGATGGGCGAGAACAAGGACGCTGACGTTCTGCTCGTGCACGCCAAGGCCCGCGAAGAGGAACTTGTGGCTAACGGGTTTGGCGAGTATCGCGAGGACGTCATGTACAACGACTTCATCATCGTCGGTCCCGCCGATGACCCTGCGGGTATCAAGGGTATGTCGGTCACCGAGGCCCTGGTCGCGATCGCCGACAGTGAGAGTACGTTCATCTCTCGCGGTGATGACTCTGGTACCCATACCGCCGAGAAGAACCTGTGGTCCGGAGCGGGTATCGAACCTGCGGGTGACTGGTACCTCTCGGCTGGTCAGGGCATGGGCGATGTCCTCGTGATGGCGTCCGAGACTCCGGGTTACACGATGACTGACCGCGCCACGTATCTGAACATGATGGACGATCTCGCGGTGGAGATCCTGGTTGAAGGCGACAACGTGCTGTTCAACCAGTACGGCGTGATCCCGGTGACGGGTGCCGCCAACCCCGAGGGTGCGGAAGCCTTTGCGCAGTGGGTCACGGGTGATGCACAAGACGTGATCAAGACCTATGGTGAGGATAAGTTCGGGCAGCCGCTGTTCTTCCCGAACGCCCAGTAGCTGCCTTTTCGTGTCAGTTGCACGTGGCGGGGCGTCGTCGCTGATGTGACGGCGCCCCGCGCGCTTTACTGCCCCTGAAAAAGGAGTTGCGCATGGAGACACTGTGGCAGTCTGTCGTCGAGGCAGGTCGGATGCTCGTCAGCGGAGATCTCTCGCTGTATGGGATCATCGGGCTGTCGCTGCGAGTCTCGGGTATCTCTATCGCCATCGCGATGGCGATCGGTGTTCCACTCGGCTACCTGATGGGGTCGCGGCGCTTCGTGGGGCGACGACTCGTACAGGTGCTCGTCAATACGGGTATGGGCCTTCCGCCGGTCGTGGCCGGCCTCACCGTGTACATCCTGCTTTCCCGAACCGGTCCTGTCTCCGAGCTATGGGCATCCCTGTCCGGGTCGATCCCGCCGCGCATGTTATTCACACTGCCCGCGATGATCTTCGCGCAGGTGGTCATCTCCACGCCGCTCGTGACCGGAGTGACTGCGGCAGCCATCGGCTCGGTGCCTGTGGAACTCAGACTCCAGGCCCGCTCGCTCGGCGCGTCTTCATGGCAAGAGGCGACCCTCGTGATAAAGGAGGCGCGCCGGGGCGTCATGGCGGCTGTGGTTGCCGGGTTCGGCGGGATCATCTCCGAGGTTGGGGCGGTCATGATGGTTGGTGGAAACATCGAAGGACAGACGCGTGTGATGACCACCGCGATCGTGCTCGAGAGCCGCAAGGGCAACTTCGGTATCGCACTCGCACTCGGGTTCATACTCATCGGGATCGCGTTTGTGATCAACAACGGGTTGACCGCCCTCCAGTACTCGGGAGGTCGGTATGAGCGCTAGGACTCCAGCGTGTACGCGGACGCCCATCATCGTCGGCGAGGACATCGAAGTCCGCTACCATAAGCGGTCGGTGCTCACCGTCGAGCGATTCGAGCTCTGCAACGGTGAGACGCACGCTATCCTTGGCCCCTCTGGTTCCGGCAAGTCCACGCTGTTGCGCATCCTAGGCCTGTTAGAGAAGCCCACTCGCGGTCATGTCGCGCTCGATGGCCGATCTGTCGAGCCTGGCGATAAGTCGGCGCGCATGATGATGGCGGCCGTCTTCCAGAATCCGTATCTGTTCAAGGGCACCGTGGGCGAGAACGTGGCTTATGGTCTTGCGCTCCGCAAGATCCCAAAGCGAGAGCGCGCCGATCGTGTTGCAGCGGCTCTTGAACGTGTAGGTCTCGGCGGTACGCAGAAGTCCTCGGCGCTCAGGCTCTCCGGCGGCGAGGCCCAGCGGGTGGCGCTCGCGCGGGCACTTGTGCTCGAGCCTCGCATCCTACTCCTGGACGAGCCCCTTTCGTACCTCGACCCGCTTATCAAGCGCAGGCTCGTCACCGACTTCTCCGAGATCCTGTCGGCCGAGGGAGTCACGGCGCTGTACGTCACGCACGATCAAGACGAGGCGATGGTCGTGGCAGACCGCGTGAGCATCATCAACGAGGGTCACGTGATCCGCAGCGGCGATGTGGACGAGGTGATGACACTTCCGACGACACCGTGGGTCGCGGACTTCATCGGCATGGACGCCGCGTTACATGGCACCATCGTCGGTGCCGAGGAAGGCATAGCGGACATCACGGTGGAGTCTGAGTACATCCACGCGCGTACCGATCTCCCTGTCGGCACCCACGTGCTTATCGGTATACGGCCGGAGGATGTCATGCTGTTTGCAGCGGACGCCGAGCTCCCTCTGTCTTCGGCGCGCAACAGACTTCGGATGCAGGTGGCGTCCATCGAGCGGATGGGAAGCACCGATCGTGTAAGCCTGTCGTCGAACGGGATGAGGGTCGCTGCGTCAGTGTCGCGAGCGGCGGCGCGGGAGTTGGACCTTCGGCCCGGCTCCGAGGTGATGGCGCTTTTCAAGGCGACCTCGGTCAGAGTGCAGTCTGCCGTAGGCGTACCCGCTGGGGTATGATACGGAGTCTGCGCTCACCGGGTGCGGTGCTCGCGGGCTGGCACTCGCGATGGAGGTACAGGATATGGACGAAGCGAACCGGATCCCGGTCACTGCTGCTGTACTAGCGGGTGGTCGGTCTCAACGGATGGGCGTCGACAAGACGTTGCTCCTCTTCGACGGCGAGCCACTCGTGCGGCGCGTAGCCGGCACGGCGGGCAGCGTGTGTCACAACGTCGTTGTCGTCACGAACCGCCCGGAGGCGCTCGCAGCAGCGGGGTTGCCACCGTCGGTGCGCATCCTTGCCGATGAGGTCGCATACCAGGGGCCACTCGGCGGACTGGTGACGGCGCTTGCAGCCACGGAGGACGAGTGGGTGCTTGCAGTCGCCGCCGACATGCCCTGGCTTGCGCCATCGGTCATCCGGGCGCTATGGGACGCGCGGGACGGCGCACAGATGGTCATCCCTGTGGGCGAGAAAGGCCCCGAGCCGCTCCTGGCCCTCTATCACGTGAGTTGTCTGCCGGAAGCGCGACGGATGTTGTCCACCGGGCGTCGGCGTTTGATCTCGATCGCCTCGTCGGTCAAGGCGATCGAGGTGCCACTCGATGCGTTCAAGGCCGTCGATCCCAGTCTCAGGAGTATCGTCAATATCAACACTCCGCAGGAGCTCCTGGACTCACGCGATATCGCCTCAAAACCCGCTGAAGAGCCTCCTGTTACTCGTGTGTCGGTGATCGAGGTCGGCACGCGTGCGGTACGAGGCATGCCGTCTGAGCGTCCAATCACCGTGTTCCTCAACGACGGTGAGATCGCTACGATGCAGGGAACTCCCGAGGATCTTGCCGATCTCGGTGTCGGATTCCTGCTCTCGGAGGGCTTCATCACTGATCGTGAGTCCCTCGATGGCGTCGACGTCGACCACAAGCGTGGTCTCGTGTACGTGCGTTCTCGAGAGGAGGCGCCGCCTGACGTCGCGGAACGCAAGCGCTACGTCACTTCGGGATGCGGCAAGGGTATAACGTTCGCCTCGGTCGGTCATGCTCGTGGTATCGAACCGGTGGTCTCGGATGCGAGGATCGGATCCGAGGAGATATACGACCTCATCGGGCAGCTTGCCCGGTCGGCTTCGGCATACCGCGATACGGGCGGTATGCACTCCTGTGGTATCGCCATCGATGGAAAGCTCACTGTCGTACGCGAAGACGTCGGACGTCACAACGCACTCGATAAGCTCTTCGGCCGCATCTGGCTCGATCGCATCGATGCACGCGACGGTGTGCTGCTCACTACTGGGCGCATCAGCTACGAGATGGCCGTGAAGGCCGCCAAGGCGCGTATCCCGATCGTGGTCTCGCGAACTGCGGTGACAGACCTTGCCGCAGAGATCGCTGAGCGAGCGTCCCTCACGCTCGTGGGCTATGCACGCGGTGGTAAGCTGGTCGTCTACACCAATGCGTCA
Organism: Coriobacteriia bacterium; assembly: GCA_034007245.1. Taxonomy (GTDB): domain Bacteria; phylum Actinomycetota; class Coriobacteriia; order Anaerosomatales; family Anaerosomataceae; genus Anaerosoma. The sequence continues at coordinate 28,928 of JAVERH010000006.1, forward strand.
CGTATAGATGTGACGCCCAAGGAGGACAACTGAGGTGATAAGCGTCGAAGAGGCACAGGGACAGGTTCTCTCCAGGATCATGGTGCTCGATGCCGAGCGGGTCACACTCCTTGAGTCACTCGGACGGGTGCTTGAGACCGATGTCATCTCCGACATCGATGTGTCGCCGTTCGATAACACGGCTATGGATGGCTATGCCGTTCGATATGCTGACGTGCGCGATGCGTCCGAGTCCTCACCGGTGACACTCCAGGTGGTCGACCATATCCCTGCGGGTGTGCAGCCCGAGATACCGGTCGGCCCCGGGCAGGCATCCCGGATCATGACCGGTGCCCCGATACCTTCGGGTGCGGATGCCGTGGTGATGGTCGAGTATACGCGTGTGGGTGAGAACGCTGGCAGTACAGGTGGGACCGTCGAGGTGTTGCGTCCAGCCACGTTAGGTGAGCACATCCGTTCGCGTGGCGAAGAGGTACATGAGGGCGAGACCGTCTTGCTCAGGGGCGAAACGATCGGACCGGCCGCTATCGGACTGGCCGCTTCTGTCGGACATGACACGCTTTTGGTCCACAGGCGGCCGCGTGTTGCGATCGTCTCTACCGGTGACGAGCTTGTCGAGGTGACCGAGAAGCCGGGTCCCGGCAAGATCCGCAACTCCAACACACACTCTCTTGCGGCACAGGTGCTGGAGGCGGGTGGAGAGCCGTATGTGCTCGGTATCGCGCGTGATACCGAGGAGGACACACGGGCTCTGCTGGGACGTGCACCCGAGTTCGATCTCATGGTGACCACAGGCGGCGTCAGTATGGGCGACTTTGATGTGGTCAAGAAAGTGCTCGTCGAGATGGGTAAGCTGGACTTCTGGAAGGTCGCCATGCGCCCTGGCGCGCCGCAGACGTTCGGCACGATCGGCGGGACCCCGTTCTTCGGTCTGCCGGGTAATCCCACGTCCACGATGGTGGGTTTTGAGATGTTCGTCCGTCCTGCGATACGCAAGATGGCGGGCTTCACCGCGCTTGCGCGTCCGCGCGTGATAGCGACGCTCGCTCACGACACCAAGAAGAAGTCCGACCGCCGGTACTTCCTGAGGGGCCGGCTGACCCGGTCACCGGAAGGCGGGTATACCGCGGCTATATCAGGTAATCAGTCCTCGGCACTGCTGACGGCGATGCACCGTGGCAACTGTCTTATTTCCCTCCCGGAGGGAGAGTCGTTCGTGCCTGCTGGCACCGAGGTCATGTGTATACGCATCGATTTAGAGGAGGGTACCGCATGAGCAGCGAGAGCCAGAAGTTCAAAGATCCCCGGTGGGTCTCACAGGTCACTGAAGAGATGACCGCGGCTGTCAAGCTGAAGGCGCGTGACGGCAAGATCACGTGCCCGGTCCTGCGTAAGTTCGCCGAGGACCAGGGTGTGCCCTACAAAGTCGCCGGAGCTGCAGCCGACGCCGCCGGACTACGGGTCCACAACTGTGATCTCGGGTGTTTCTGACGTGAGTGTGGGGACCGGCATCCCCGTCGTCTCTGTCGTCGGCAAGAGTGATTCGGGCAAGACGACGCTCATGGAACGGCTCATCCGTACGCTTACTCAGCGCGGCTATCGCGTGGGCAGCGTGAAGCACCATATACACGACTTCGACATCGACGTCCCGGGTAAGGACTCATGGCGTCATGCCAAAGCAGGCGCATCGGTCTCCTTGGTGAGCTCCCCGAGCAAGCTTGGCATGACGCGCACGATGGACCATGAAGCTACCCTTGAAGAGCTCCTGGCATTTGCCTCCGATGTCGATATCCTGCTCACGGAGGGCTACCGTCGGGCAGGCGATGTGCGCATCGAGGTCTCGCGTAGGGCTCGTTCTACCGAGTTAGTGTGTGACTCTTCAGAGCTCTTCGCTCTTGTGACCGACAACGACGAGCTCACGGTGGATGGTATTCCGGTCTTCGGACTCGATGATGCCGAGGGGCTGGCCGATCTGGTCGAGCGAACGTTTCTCACCGGACGTGCCGGTACATCCTTCGTGGAGGAGGCTCCTCATGGCGACTGATACTTTTGGCAGGCGGATCGACTACCTCCGCATCAGCGTGACCGACCGCTGCAACCTGCGCTGTGTGTACTGCATGCCACCGGAAGGGATCGAGTGGAAGTCTCACGACGAGATCCTCTCCTTCGAGGAGATCGAGCGCTTCGCGCGGATCGCGGCAGGCGAGGGGATCAGCAAGATCCGCCTCACCGGTGGCGAGCCACTTGTTCGACACGGAATCGTCGATCACGTGCGGCGACTGCGTGAGACGACCGGCATAGAGGCGATCGCGCTCACTACGAATGGGACGCTGCTCTCCCAGTATGCAGAGGGTCTCGCCGCTGCCGGGCTGAAGCGCATCAACATCTCACTCGATACGCTCGACCCTGACGTCTATGCGAGCGTCACGCGCCGCGGCAAGCTGACCGATGTGCTCGAGGGTATTGAAGCTGCATCCGCCGTCGGCATGGATCCGATCAAGCTCAATGTGGTCGTCGTGCGTTCGCTCGACCAGGATCTGCTCGGTTTTGCTCGTATGACGGTCGATCGACCCGTGCACGTGCGTTTCATCGAGTACATGCCGGTTGGCGATGTGGGTGAGCACAGCTGCACGAGCGCCGACGCAGATGGCTGGAGTGAGGAGGACCTCGTCTCCACCGATGAGATCCTTGAGCGCATCACCACCGAAGGTGCTGCTGCCGGGTTGGGCGAACTTGCGCCGGTCTCTCGCGACGATGCGCCTGGCGGATGGGGTCCCGCACGTTACTACCGGTTCCCCGGTGCTCCCGGCACGCTCGGCGTGATCGCACCTCTGTCACATCACTTCTGTAGCGAGTGCAACCGCCTGCGGCTGACCGCCGACGGCGGACTGCGGACGTGCCTCTTCTCAGATGATGAGATCGATGTGCGGTCGGCGTTACGAACGGGTACCGATCAGGACATCCGTGCTCTCATCCATCGGGCGCTCGCGGAGAAGCCCGCTGGCCACAACCAACAGCACGGCACCGTGCGGCATATGTCGCAGATCGGAGGCTGATGCGGTGAGCGGACGACTGACGCATCTGGACAGCCAGGGTTCGGCGCACATGGTCGATGTCGGCGACAAGCCAGTGACGCATCGTATCGCGGTCGCCGAGGCCACGATCCGTATGAAGGCCGAGACGCTTGCGATGATCGTCGAGGGTCGGTCGCCGAAGGGCGATGTCTTCGCGGTAGCGCGGATCGCGGGCATCCAGGGCGCGAAGCGCACTGCGGATCTCATCCCGTTGTGTCACCCGATCCCCATCACAAAAGCAGCGGTAGTCCTGGAGCCGGGTGACTCCTGTGTACACATCACCGCGACGTGTGCTACCGACGGGAAAACCGGGATCGAGATGGAGGCTCTTACTGCCGCAGCTACCGCCGCACTTGCGCTCTACGACATGTGCAAAGCGGTCGATCGCGGCATGGAGATCACCGGCGTGCGCCTGGTAAAGAAGTCTGGCGGTGCGTCCGGTGACTGGGCACGTCTCAGTGATGGCACGTTGCAGAGGGAGGGCGACTGATGGCGGTTCTACGGGTCGGCGTGCTCACCTCCTCGGACACACGCTCTGCGGGTGGTGGAGAGGATACATCGGGTGCTGCGTTGAAGTCGCTCTCGACCGGACAGGGCTGGGAAGTCGTGGCCTATCACCTGCTACCCGATGATCGAGATGCTCTCGCCGCAGCGTTGGTCGAGATGGCGGACGTGGACCACTGCGACATCGTGTTCACCACCGGAGGCACGGGTCTTGGTCCGCGCGATGTGCTTCCTGAGACGACGCTTGCGGTCTGCGATCGCGAAGTGCCTGGCATCGGTGAGGTCATCCGTGGGGAGAGCCTGAAGATCACCGATCGCGCTATGGTCTCTCGTGGTACCGCAGGGCAGCGAGGCACGACCCTCATAGTGAACATGCCCGGCTCGGAGAAGGCTGTCCGTGAGTCGTTCGGTTTCGTCGTGGGCGTGCTCGAGCATGCAGTCGAGATGATGGCCGGCGGGGGGCACGCTTCGTGATGGGTGAGCCAACCAAGATCATCTACTTCGATCATGCTGCGACGTCGTGGCCGAAGCCTCCTGTTGTCCCAGAGGCGATGGTCCAGGCCATGAGCATCGCGGGTGGTAACCCGGATCGTGGGGCACACACTCTGGCCCTTGCCGCCGGGCGGACGATCGCGCACGCGCGCGGGGAGCTTGCGGGACTGCTCGGCATACCCGACGAACGCGATCTGGCGTTCATGCCCGGGTGTACGGCGGCCCTTAACCTCGTGCTGAAGGGTGCCCTCAAGCATGGCGACCGGGTCGTCGTCGTCTCGGCAGAGCACAACGCGGTCGTGCGTCCGCTCTTCGCGCTCGGTTCGCGCGGCGTGAAAGTCGCGCGTGTCCCGGTCGACCCCGAGGGCAATGTCGACGCTGAGGAAGTGGAACGCGCGGTCGCATCGGCGTCCACGCGCATGGTCATCTGTCAGCATGCCTCGAACGTGACAGGGGCGATCCAGCCGATCGCCGATCTCGCCGATATCGCGCACGAGCACGGCGCCGTCATGGTGTCTGACGGTGCACAAGCCGCCGGGCATCTGCCGGTCGACTGCGCTGCACTTGGAGTCGATGCATACGCGATCGCAGGGCATAAGGGTCTGCTCGGTCCTCAGGGTATCGGGGCCCTGTATCTTGCACCGGGGTTCAGCCCCGTCGAACTGCTTCAAGGCGGTGGCGGCGTTTCCATCAAAGTCCTGCAGCCCGAGGAGCGTCCCGATCGATATGAAGCGGGAACGCCGAACACACCGGCGATCGCGGGTCTCGGTGCAGCAGCAGCGTTCGTCCGGGCCCAGAGTGCTGCGCTTATGGATCGCGAGCGCGAGCTCACACGACGGCTCCATGAGGGGCTACTCGATATCCCCGCCCTTCGGGTGCTGGGGCCTGCCCTCGACGTCCCCCGGGCCCCGCTCGTGAGTGTCGCTCACGAGCGCATCTCTGCCGATGAGATCGCGTTCGCTCTGGATAGCCGGTTCGGCATCGCCGTGCGTGCGGGCCTGCACTGCAGTCCGTGGACACATGCGGCGCTCGGCACCCTCGAGAGCGGTGCCGTCAGGTTCGGTCTGGGCTGGGGCCTCGATGAAGCCGCTGTGGACTATGCGCTCGATGCGATGAGGGAGATCTGCTCGCAGCAGTGATGAGCCCGGCAGTGTCTGCCTAGCGGACGATGAACACCGGTGTGCCCACCTCGACTCGCTCGTACAGGTCCTCGATGTCCCGACGGTGCATGCGCATGCAGCCGTGGGATGCAGCCCTTCCGATCGAGGAGTCGGCGGTCGTGCCATGGATCCTGATGCCGGGTGAGTCGATGTTGAGTGCTCGTGTGCCGAGCGGGTTGCTCGGCCCCGGCCCGATCGTCTGTGCCATCCCCGAGGCCCACGCTGATCCCGGGTTCGACCACGTGGGCATGTAGCGTTTGAGTGTGATCTCGAACTCACCACGTGGGGTAGGGTGACTCGGTGTGCCAATGGCCACACCGTAGGTCTTCGCGAGGGCGCCTCTCTCGTACAGGTAGAGTTCGCGTTCGGAAAGATCGACCAGGATCGCCGGGCCGACTTCGGACTCGGTCACCGCAGGCTGAGCGTGGATCGTCGGCGCGTCGACTTGCTTCCGGCCGCCGGTGAGTGCGTCTTTCAGTGCATCAGCCGTTGCGGTCACGTCGAGCGAGACCCCGACTCGTGATGGTGCTACGACGATCGTATCGCCCTCGAGTGCGATTGTCGCATCGGCTGCCGTCGTCTCGATCGACGCTGCAGTCTCGTGCAGCCACTGCCCGAGTGCATCCTCATCGAGAGTCACCTGCAGATCGGTGGTGATGCCGACCTGTTTGTCCGTGATGCGATCGAGGACGCGTGTGGGGAGCGAGGCTGTTCTGCGTGGCTCGAAGGCAGTGTCGATCATACCTTCGATGTCGACTCTGATCATCGGCGCTGCTTCGAGCGTGAAGGTGGTGTTTCCGCTACGCACGGTGATCGGGTCACCCAGCGGGGTGACCACCTGAGCGGCGATCTCGTCGTGCGCCTGGGCGCGAGTCATATCCGAGAGGTCGATTCCGGCGATGTGCGTGCCGCGGGGGAGGACCTCGCGCGTCAGGTAGTCGTCTGCGACTGCAGCGGCAGCGCCTCCTGTCAGGACGAACAGTACGATCGAGGCGACGAGTGCGACGATCCTTACCGGGAGTGGCGCACGGTGCATCGAGGTTCCTCCATCACAGACGGACCATAGTAGTGCAAGATATTCTACAATGAACGGGGCTTACGCATAGGTGGGTCACGCCCATGAGGGGGACGGATGCGACAAGAGCCGATGGAGCCGCTTGCGCGAGGCAGTCTGGCCAAGCTGCTGCAGAAGGTGATGGTCGAGCGCGGGCTGGATCTGGCTCAGTACCGGTCGCGGTATGTCGAGCGTCGGCTCGCGCTTCGACTCAACGCTCTTGGTATACACACGTACTCGCAGTACGCGGCATATCTCGACCGGAATCCTGACGAGTATCATGCACTGGTCGACGCCCTCACCGTCAACGTGACCCAGTTCTTTCGCGACGCGCAGGTGTTCGATCTGTTCCGAAGCGAGGTAGTCCCCACGATTCTTGCGCGGAAGGTGGAACGGCACCAGCGGGTCGTGCGGGTCTGGTCGGCGGGTTGTGCGACCGGCGAGGAGCCCTACTCGCTCGCGATGTCGCTACTTGATGGCATCGCACGTACCGGCATCGACAGCGTGGTCCCTACGGTCATCGGTACGGATCTCGACCGCAAAGCGATCGCAACAGCCAAGCGAGCCGAGTATCGTCTCCAACAGCTCGAGCAGATTCCGCATTCCGATGTGCTCCGCTATGTGGATGTTGGCCGCGAAACGTTTACGATGAAGCAGCAGGTTCGCGATATGGTGCGGCTCCGATACCTCAACCTCTTTGAAGATTCGCCGATACATGGAGTAGACGTGATCTTTTGCCGCAACGTCTTCATCTACTTCAACAAGACGGATCAGGAGCGACTTGTTCGCGTATTCGAGGAGTCGCTCATGCGAGGGGGCTATCTGGTGCTCGGCCGATCGGAGCGTCTGACCTCGGATGTGGCTGCTGCGTTCGAGGTCGTGGACGGGCTGCAGCGGATCTATCGCAAGCCTGTACGACTGCAGCGCGACTGAGGGTTTGTTATCGTGAGTGGATATGTGCCGCATGGTGCAGTGCTATCGAGGAGGGTCCGCATGACCGAAAAGCTGCGTGCTAGTCAAATGAAGCGGGGGCTATCGTTCACCTTCACGCTTCTCACGTGGCTGACGATAGGCCCCGCGGTGATGGTCGGGCTCCTTGCAACGGGGGCGTTCGCTCTTACCGCGCTCGACATGAGCCTCGACGACATCAAGTACATCGCGCTCTTCGGCGCGGTCGCGATGGCCGTCTGTGCGGTCCCCGGCTCACTTGCGTGGACGGTCGCATTCAAGCGCCGGGTGTTGGACCCACTGCGTGACCTCGGTGGAGTGCTGGTCGAAGCAGGCCACGGTGATCTCACCGTTCGCGCCACTGCGCCGCACGACGATGAGATCGGTCTTCTCGTGTACGAGAGCAACGGGCTGATCTCTTCGCTCTCCGACATCGCGGTGCAGTTGCGTACGTCGGCCGAGTCGGTCACCAACATGGCGACGCAGCTCTCGGCTTCTTCGCAGGAGATCAGTGCGTCGTCGATGGAGATATCCTCATCGGTCCAGCAGGTAGCGCACGGGGCCGAGCTGCAGTCCCGTAAGGTGGAGGAGACGTCTTCAGCCATCGAGTCGAT
>JAVERH010000136.1:0-5903 GCA_034007245.1 Coriobacteriia bacterium
CTGCCCGGGCCCCCTGGGGGGGGGGGAGGTAAGGCCCGAGAACTGATGTCACTTCGCCTTGCTGAACATCGACCCCACTTTATCCAGGCCGTACTGCTTCTCATATCGCTCACTTGCGGTCCCATGGATCCGCATCCAGATGCGGTCGACGTTCTTGGGTAGCTGCCCGTCGAGCTTGCTGACGATGACTATCGTGAGCAGACCAAGCGGGAACGTGAACAGTACCGGATACGTCAGTGAGCCGACGAATCCGAGCACACCATCGTGACCGATCACACCCAGCTGCTGAAGAATGTTCAGGAAGATGATCGTCAGTGCGCCCACGAGACCGACCACCATGCCTGCTGTCGCCCCCTTCTCGGTCGTCCCTTTCCACCAGATACCCGTAAGCAGCATGGGTACAAACGCCGAGGCACCGACTGAGAAGGCCCAGGTGACCATCATCGCGATGAGCGCCGGATATGCCTGGTCGAGCCCGAAGTACGGAATAGACAGACCGATCAGCAGTGCGACACCCGCAAAAGCCAACACAGCCGTCTTCCCAAAAGCCACCCGCTTTGCCTCACTCGCATCCTTATTGATGTACTTCTCGTAGACATCGTGACCGAGCGCTGAGGCTGCAGCGATCAGGAGACCACCAACGGTGGAGAACATAGCGGCGAACGCTCCAGCCGATACGATACCCATCAACCACTGACCGCCGAGGATCTCACCGAGCGCCGGCATCAGCTGGTCAGGCTTAGAGAGGAGTCCGTGGACCGTGTCAGCGTTGATCGTCCCGCCATCGGCAAGGAACTCACGGATGATCCCGAGACCGGCGAGACCTACGATCGTGGAACCGATATAGAAGACACCTATGAATATGAGCACCCAGAAGGTCGAGCGACGTGCCGCCTTACCCGAGGGGTTCGTGTAGTAGCGGTTCAGGATATGCGGCAGACCGGCAGTGCCCAGCACCAGCGCGAGCACCATCGAGAACTGGTCGAAGCCGTTGTAGCGATGCCCCGGTTCGCTGAAGAGTGCCTGGCGCTCAGGATGCAGCTTGTTGGTTGCGTAGTATGCGACCCGGATGGTCCCGTCAGCCCCCGACGCGATGAACTGATCGACCGCGACCATCTCCTCACCGGTCATGACCTCGGCCGCCCTCTCGTACGGAGTGACACCATCGTCATCGGGTATGACCAGCTCCCCGGCTGAGTATGCCTTCGTGTTCACGATAGGCTGCTGCGACTCGGCTTTGAGTGTCTCCGGGTAGTCGAAGCCGTTGCCGAACGCGAAGATGACCACAAGGATCATTGCAAACGCCAACCACCAGAACTGAAAGATCTGGTTCATCGTCGTACCCTTCATGCCACCCACGGACACGTAGAACGCAATGATGGCGGCAACGACCACGACCCCTGACGTGTATGCGTTCATGCCGAGGATGCCTTCACCTACCAGTACCTGCCAGGTGGTGCCAGCACCGTACATCTGTGGGGCCATATAGAAGAGCGACGTCAGCAGGACGGCGATCACTGTGATCAGCCTGATACGGCTACTCCCGAACCTGCCGAATGCGAAGTCGGCGACCGTATACTCACCGAAGCGGCGCAGCGGCGATGCGATGAACAGTACGACGAGCATGAAGCCGCCTGCGAACCCGGCAGCATACCAGATTCCATCGAGACCCGACGCATAGATGGCGCCCGCGACCCCAAGAAACGATGCAGCAGAAAGGTAGTCGCCCGAGATCGCCGAAGCGTTGGCAAACGAGCCGACCTTGCGACCTGCAAGATAGAAGTCGGCGGTAGTCCGTGTGAAACGACGCGAGAAGATCGACAGACCGATCGTGAACAGGGTCAGACCGACGACAAGGACAATAGCAAGGGTATTCACGACTGCACCCCCTCGTCGATCGCGCGGGCAGTGATCTCCTCGGCCATCATGAGCAGACGCTCATCGAGCTTGTCCGCTTGTTGGGAGTACGTCCACGCCATCACCCAGAGAAACAAGAAGTAGAAGAAGCCCACGAACAGATAGTTGGCGGTGAAGCCACCCCATATCTCCACCGAGTACCACGCCGTCCACCACACCGACGACGCAGGCACCGAAAGCGTGACAGCAAAGAACACCGCACCGTACGAGAAGCTCAGCTTTCGCTGCGCCCTGAACACGATATCGACACTCTGGATCGTATCGACATGATCACCATGCCGGACATGCGTATCGTCACCCGTGACCGTCGATACGACGTGAAGCTTCGAGTCTCCCACCGGACACCTCCTTCGATCGCTGTGTATGTGCGTCATTCGCCCTTGACGACAAGCACCGGTACGGGCGAGCCTTTGACCACCGTCTCGGCAACGCTGCCGAGTGCGATCCGCTTGATTCCGGTTCTCCCGGTGTCACCGACGACGACCATGTCGGCCCTCCACTCCTCGGCAGTCGCGACGATCCGCTTGGCGACCCCGCCTCGGACGACCACGGCCTCGCACTCGATACCGTTGCGCTCGCACATCGTCCTGGCGACCACGAGGCCCTTGACCGATGCGTGTACACCTTCGTAGGCGTCCTCGGTCATCGTCTCTTCCGGATATGTGAGCGCATCGAGTCCGGTGTCCACGAAGATGGCTTTCATTGTGGCGCCGAATGCCTTGGCCAACATCACGGCATACTCGGTCGCTGCGATCGACGGACCGGAGCCATCGGTTGCCAGAAGGATGCGCCCCATCTCGTGACGGACCTCATCGATATCGCCGAGCCTGATGTCCTCGGCAGCGCCCTTGCTGTAGACGTCCATGCGTCCCACCTCCCCTACTCCAGATACAGGCAACGGATGCGCCTGCACCCTTAGGCTAGGGCTGGCGGACAAGGAACGGAACGAAGTGCCCGCATGCGGAGCCAGGGGCTCGGCAAGGGGTGCCTGCAGACCGGTAAGCGGTGAGTCGCGACATCAGATCGTGCAGAAGTCACCGCTTACCGCATGAGAGAGTCCGCTCAACGCCAGGAGACGGAGGCTGGAGCGACCCTAGAGTTCGACGATGCGCGCCGTCGGCGGGTCAACGGCACAGTCGAGCAGGGCAACGGTCGGCCCACGCCCATCGCGCGAGCGACCGCCTGCGCTACCGGGGTTGATGTAGAGGATGCCGTCCACCGTCTCGATCGAGGCACGGTGCGTGTGCCCGCTCACCACGACCGAGACACCCTGACCCAGGACATCTCCGGGCACGTTCGCTCCCTGATGCACGACCAACACCCGGTGCATGCCAAGCTGAACGTATGCGCGCTCCTGGAGCCGCCACCCCAGGTCACCGGTGTCCATGTTGCCGACAACGGCGACGACCGGTGCGATCTCTTCGAGATGATCGATGATCCATGACGCACCGACATCCCCGGCGTGGATGATGCGCTCGACTCCGGCGAATGCGTCAGCGACCGTAGGCAAGAGCACCCCGTGTGTGTCGGATATGATTCCGACGGACATGGCTAGAGCCCCAGCGTACGCTTGAGCGCCGGAGCGCGACGACGCGAGACCGGGACGCGCGTCTGACCACTGTCTTTGAGCCCGAGCTCCATCGTGCCACCATACATCGGCGCCACTTCACCGATCTGTGCAAGGTTGACGAGGTACCGCCGGTGCACGCGAAAGAATCCCTGTGGCTCGAGGCGGTGCTCGAGATCGGCGAGCGAGAAGGTCGAAAGGTATCGCTCGCCGTTCGTGAAGATGTAGCTGTAATCGTCCTTAGCCATGATGTGGGTGATGTCACCGATCTGCAGCAGGAGCTTGCGTCCGGCCTTCTCGACGGGGATCCGCTCGATGCGAGCCGGTGCCTCGACTGCAGGCATGATGCGCTCAAGCGCCCGCTTGAGTCGCGCGGTCTCCACCGGCTTGACCAGGTAGTCAGCGGCAGCGACCTCAAAAGCGTTCACGGCGTGTTCGCTATGAGCGGTGACGAAGATCAGCGCCGGTGGGTGCTCGAGCTCGACCAGCGTCTCGGCAAGCTGGATACCGTTGAGCCCCGGCATGTCCACATCGAGGAACACGACGTCGTAGGGAATGGCACGGATCAACTGCAGCGCCTCTTTCGCACTGCCGGCCTCACCGACGACCTCCACCCCGCCCGCCTCGCCGAGCAGGAACCTCAACTCCGAGCGCGCAGGCACCTCGTCATCGACCAGCAGTGCCTTGAGTGTCACTGTCATCCGCTCTCTCCCGCCACTGCAGGCTCCATGATCGTCACCGTGACCACGGTCCCACTCCCCAGCTTACTCTCCACGCGCAGACCGCTACCGGGGCCGAAGTAGCCCCTGAGCCGATCGTCCACGTTCCCGAGTGCGATGCCCAGACCGGTTCCATACCCCACCTCAAGCACACGCGGAAGCTCTTCAGAGGATATTCCCACTCCATCGTCGATCACCCGCACCTGCACTACATCGCCTGTCCGGGTGCCTGTGAGCGTCACCGTGAGTGGTCCCTCCGACCGGACACCGTGCTGGACGCAGTTCTCCACGATGGGCTGTAGGATGAATGCCGGGACCGGCGTATCCAGGACTGCAGGATCGATACTGTCGACCACGAGCAGGCGGTCACCGAATCGCGCCTGCTCGAAGCGCAGATAGGTCAGAGCGTACTCGACCTCCTGGCCGAGCGGCACAAGTCCCTCGTTGTCCTCGAGCATCCGCCGGTAGAACGCAGCGAACTCGCGCAGTAACTCGCGGGCGGTAGCAGGATCGGTGCGAATGAGCATCGCGATAGTGTTGATGGTGTTGAACAAGAAATGCGGGTTGATCTGCGCCTGAAGCGCCTTGAGCTCCATACGACAAGCAAGCTCGGTCTGACGCTCGAGCTCAGAGAGCTCCAGCTGCGTCGAGAGAAGGCGCGCCAGACCGCTCACCATGGCGACTTGCGTCTCATTCAGTAATCGTGGGGTGGTGTAGTAGAACTTGAGCGTCCCGACCGGAGTGTCACGAATCTCGAGTGGTACGACGATCGCGGCCTTGAGCAGGCACCCCGCCTGCGGACAGCCGATCTCTTCCTTGGAGCCGAGGACACGGTGCTCGTTCATCTCGAGCGCCTCCCACGTCGCGCGGGTCAGGATCGGACCACCGACCGCGTGATGGTCCTCGCCGATCCCGGCGAATCCGAGCACCTGTTCGGTATCGGTGATAGCCACAGCGGCCGCCTCGCTCTCCTCGAGCGCCAGCCTGCACACCTCCTGCGCAGTCTCGGCATCCAGGCCACGGCGCAGGTGTGCAAGGGATCGATCGGCGATCACGACGATCTGGTGTGACTGCAGTGCCCTCATGTGGTCAGGACGACTGATGAGTCGCAAGGCCACCGTAGTGACCGCGATGATACCGAGCATGACGGTCGCGCCGACGGCCACACCCTCCGGCACGGCGCCAGTGAGCCCGGCTGCGACAACGGCCGCGAGTACAACGGTCACGACAAGCAACACCGCGTCAATCACCCATGAACGGACCGATGCGATCACCCTCACCTCCTCTGACGTCACTCCCGAGCGTGAGGAACGCGTATCGCCGACCGGTGAGTTTGAACCCTGAAGCCCTGTAGAGCGCAAGCGCTCCGACGTTGCCCGTCTGGGTCGACAGCGTCACATACCTCGCACCCGCATCGCGAGCATCTCCCACAGCACAACGGAGTAGCTGCATGCCCACTCCGCGGCGACGGAACAGTGACCCGACGCATAGCCTACCCAGTACCGCAGAGTCACGATCGATAGTGACCAGAGTATAGCCGAGACACCGACCACCTTGCTCGGCGAGGGCTAGTCCGCCCGCAGCACAGAACCACTGGAGGTGTCGTAGGTCGTAGCGCCAGAACGGCTCGAAACACGCAGCATCGACCTCGAGTATCGTGGGAAGATCTGCAGGCGACGCCGTTCGGATGCAGATATCCC
>JAVERH010000137.1:0-5853 GCA_034007245.1 Coriobacteriia bacterium
TCTCAACACTGCGATGGAGCGGGCTCACGAGGCCGGGACGTTGGTGCTCGATGGCACCGAGGCGTTCACGCTCCATGACACGTATGGGTTCCCCTACGAACTCACCACTGAGATCGCAGCCGAGTCGGGTCTCGAGGTCGACAAGGACGCGTTCGAGGCTTCGATGGAGGCTCAGCGTGAGCGCGGACGTGCGGCCGTGAAGGACGAGTCGTGGTCGTTTGGTAGTGCGTTCGACGATATCGCGCGCGCGGCCGGTGCGACGGAGTTCCTCGGCTACGCGTTCGATGAGGCCGATAGTACGGTGGTCGGCATCGTCGTCGACGGCGCTGTCGTCACCACTATGGATGCGGGGCAGGAGGGCGAGATCGTGCTCGCCGCCACCCCGTTCTATGCCGAACAGGGAGGCCAGCTCGGTGATACCGGTACGCTCAAGCGCGGCGATGCACGATTCGCCGTGAGCGATGCACGATTCGCCGCACCTGGTCTCGTCGCGCACGTCGGTACGCTCGAGAGGGGATTGATCTGTGTAGGCGACAAGATCCGCGCTTCTATCGACTCGCTGCGTCGCGAGCGGATCCGTCGCAACCACACCGCGACGCACATCCTGCACTGGGCGCTCAGGATCATCCTGGGCGATCATGTCCGACAGTCGGGTTCGCTCGTCGCACCCGATCGGCTGCGTTTCGACTTCACCCACTTCGAGGCGGTATCGACAGAGCAGCTGCGTCGTGTTGAGGAGATGGCTAATCACAAGATCATGGAGAACCACGCCGTTCTCAACTATGAGACATCGCTCGCGACCGCCCGGGAGATGGGTGTCACTGCACTCTTCGGTGAGAAGTACGGCGAGATCGTGCGTGTGCTCGAGGTCGGCAACTTCAGCAAGGAACTATGCGGCGGCACGCATGTCGCGCGCAGTAGTGAGATAGGCCTGGTCAAGATCGTGTCCGAGGGGAGTGTCGGCGCTAACCTGCGTCGTATCGAAGCCGTGACGAGCTTCGATGCACTGGCGTATCTCGATCGTGTGGAAGCCGAGCTTGCCGAGACGGCGGCTGTGCTCAAGGTAAGCAAGTTCGACGTGTCCGAGCGAGCGGGTACGCTCGCTCGTCGCGTGAAGGAGCTCGAAAGCGCCGCTCAGCGCGCACGGAGCCATATGGTCGGGTTCGATCCTGCGACACTCGTCGACGAGGCTCTGGACGCAGGTTATCCGGTCATCGTCGCGCGTGTCCCTGATGTCACAGCGACGGAGCTTCGGGGTGCGTGGGACATGCTGCGTGCGCGGCTCGGTGAGTCCGGTGCCGTCGTGCTTGCGACCGCCGACCCCGAGTCGAATGCCCCACTGCTGCTTGCCGCAGGCACGCCCGGTGCGGTCGAAGCCGGATTCGATGCCGGTGCGCTGATCCGTGCGATCGCCCGGCACGTCAAGGGTGGTGGCGGCGGACGCCCGGAGATGGCACAGGCCGGCGGTAAGGACGCTGCGGGTATCGACGCCGCGCTCGATGAGGCGCGTTCCGTCCTCGGCGTAGGGTAGGGTTATGCGCGCGCTTGGGCTCGATATCGGTTCGGTACGCATAGGCGTTGCGGTCTCTGACCCTTCGGGCCACATCGCGTCGCCTGTCACCGTGCTGGACGCCAGGGCACTGGCTTGCGATCTCAGACCGCTGGTGCGACTTGTGGAGGATTACGAGACGGAGTGTCTGATCGTCGGCCTACCGCTCACGCTCTCCGGTGACGAGGGTCCCCAGGCACAGGCCGTGCGAGGGGAAGCCGAGCGTCTTGCGTCTGCGGTCGGGCTTCCGGTCGAGTATGCGGATGAGCGGCTGTCGAGCGAGGAGGCGCGCCGTTCGATGGCGGCTTCAGGGATGAGCGAGAAAGAGATGCGGGGTGCGGTCGACAAGGTTGCCGCAGCCATCATCCTGCAGGGTTGGCTCGATGCGAGGAAAGTGGCGGTGGAGCGGCCATGATCGAGTCTCGTGGTGTGCAGCCGACCGATCAGGGCTCGCGAAGGCGTACGCGGGCAGTCGTCGTGTTACTGGTGATCGCCCTGCTCGTAGTCTGCATACCCGCGTTCGGTGTATGGCGTGTCTTCTTCGCCACCGACGTACGTGTCACCCCAGGGGAGCCCGTGCAGGTCGAGATTCCTGATGGGGCCGATACAGCGTTGATCGCCGGAGAGCTCGCCGATGCGGGCGTCATCGGCAATGTGGCGATGTTCCGCCTACGCGCCCGGGTGGACGGTATCGATGGTAAGCTTCGCTCCGGGGTCTACGACCTCGAAACCGGGATGGAGCACGAAGCGATCGTGGCACGGCTGCTTGCAGGACCCCCGGTGCCGTATACTACCGTCACGATCCCCGAGGGGTTCACGGTCGAACAGATCGCCGAGCGATTCGAGGAAGGTGCGGGGATTCCCGCAGAAGAGTTCAAAGTGCTAGCGCTCGGACAGGCTTCGGTCTTCGAGTCCGAACACCCGTATCTCTCGGCGGTGTACGAGGGTTCGCTCGAGGGATATCTCTTCCCCAAGACCTATCGTGTCGTCGAGGACGCGACGGCTACCGAGGTCATCGGGATGATGTTGGGCCAGTTCGATGCCGAGTTCGCTTCTGTGGATGTCGCGCAGTCCGGCGGGCTCAGCATGCATGAGTTGGTGACGCTGGCCTCTATGATCGAGCGTGAGACGCGTGTTGCCGAGGAGCGCCCGATCGTTTCATCGGTCATCCATAACAGGCTCGAGCGAGGCATGAAGCTCGAGGTCGATGCGACGATCGAGTATGTCATCAAGAAGAACCGACCGCGCCTGCTCAATAGCGACCTTACGATCGAAAGCCCGTTCAACACCTACATGCACGTAGGGCTTCCACCGGGTCCGATCGCGAGCCCCGGGATCGCTGCGCTACAGGCGGCGGCCGCACCGGCCGATACAGAGTATCTGTACTACGTACTCACGAGTACTGATGGTTCGCATACTTTTACTGAGACCTACGAGGATTTCCTTATCGCCAAAGAGAAGTCGAGAGAGGTGACCCCCTGACGTTATGAGCGAGAACAACGGTTCGGCCATTGGTATCCAGGGCGCTCGCAAGCGTTATAAGCCGATCGTAGGTGCCCCGCAGCGAGACGCGGTGCAGGGCGTGGACATCTCGGTGGCGTCCGGCACCATACACGGCTTACTCGGCCCCAACGGTGCAGGCAAGACCACCACGATAAAGATGCTGCTCGGTCTCGTGAGGCCCACTGCAGGCGAGTTCCGTATCCTTGGCGAGGACTCCACGCGGCCTGCGGGCAGGCGGCACGTCGGCTTCATGCCCGAGCAGCCGTACTTCCCTCAGCACCTCCGCGCAGGGCAGGCGCTCAAGCTCTATGCGCAGCTTGGTGGTGTCCCTAAAAGCGAGATCGGTCCGCGCACATCGCGATTGATGGAGCGCGTCGGTCTGCAGGGTAGGGAGAAGAGCACGCTCGATGCGTTCTCGCGCGGTATGCTGCAGCGGCTGGGGATCGCCCAGGCGCTGATCAATGAGCCTGCGGTGGTCGTGCTCGACGAGCCTGCCTCGGGTCTCGATCCGGTGGGTCAGCGAGACATCCGCAACCTTATGCTCGAGCTCCGAGACTCCGGTGTGACCGTGCTACTCTCGTCGCATCAACTCTCCGAGGTGGAGGCGGTCTGCGATGATGTCACCATCATGAACGCCGGTGTGGTCGCTGCCGAAGGCGATCTCGACACGCTATTGAACGCCGAGGGACGCACCTCGATCCGTGCACGCGGGCTCGAGGGCGGGCTGCCTCCGCAGGTGCAAGGTCTTGCCACCGATGTAGCCGTTTCCGGGGGTGTCTCGGTCTTCTCGGTCGCCGATGAGGCGGTGCGTGCTGTGATCGATGCGGTCGACGATACAGGTGGTCGGATCGTGGCTGTCATGCCGGTGCGTGATTCACTCGAGGACTATTTTGCCAGACTCCTGGCGAACACGAGCGGGGAGGTGGATGTCCGATGATGTCACGCATCTACCCGATCGCCCGAGCGGTCGTAGCCGACAGTCTGCGTCGCAAGGTCGTCTATGTCGTCGTTCTGTTCGCAGCGCTACTTGCGTTCGCGATCCCGTTCCTGCCGGACTACGGCCTTGGTGTACAGGAGGCGGTGTTTCGCGAGGTCGCGCTTGCGCTTGCGTTCGTGACTGCCATAGTGGTCACGCTTTCGCTGGCGGCCAACCGGGTGCCGGGTGAGGCGGAGCGTCGAACGGTCTACAACGTCGTTGCCAAGGGGGTTAGTCGTTGGGAGTATCTCGTGGGCACGTGGGGTGGCATCTTCCTTGTCGCAGGAGCTGCTGTTGCCGCATTCACGTTGATCGAGCAGGTCATCGGGTTCATCAATTACGGTGTGATGATGTGGGTCCTTTGGGAGGGGGCGCTGGCCATCTGGCTCGAGATGGGGGTGATCGCAGCGCTGGCGGTTGCAGCTTCGGCGGTCGCTGGACCGGTGGTGGTGGTCACGCTCACGCTCGCCGTGCTCTTCGTCGGACACTCTCGCAGCACGCTTCTCGGAGGAGAGGGGGCGCTTGCGTTCCGGCCGTTCTTCCCCTCGCTCGACGCGTTCAACGTGGTCAATCCAGTCGCACATGGTGGTGGCGTGCCTCTTGAGTACCTGGCGGGCATGATCGGTGTGTTCGTGGGCTTCACAGGTCTTGCGCTGATCGTGGGCGGCACTCTGTTTGGGCGGAGGGATCTCTAGATGAGGTTCCGGCGAACAGAGTCTTCTGTCATCGCAGCCATACTGTGTTTCGTGGTCTTGTTGGGGGGGCAGTCCTTGACCGATGCATCGGTGGGAGAGTTCGGGCGGACGGACACCGGCCAGTTGCTAGGAGGTGCGACGTCGTCGTACCTCACAGGGATCAAGCGGTTCGTTGCGGCTGGGCTTTGGAATCGCATGCATCCGATCTTCCACAACTACTATGAAGGCGTTGGGGTCAGCAGCCAGCTTCACATGCTGCCCACGATCGCCATGGTGCAAATGCTAGATCCGCAACTCGTCCAGCCGTACTACATCGGTGCATGGATGCTGGCAAGGAACGATCGGTTGGAAGAAGCGATAACCATGGCCGAGGGTGGAATATATGTGAACCCCGATGCAGGCATCCTCTACGTGAACCTTGCGCAGCTGAAGTATCTCGACGCGCATGATCTCGATGGAGCAGTCGAGGTGGGCGAAAAGGTGCTGGAGCGCGAGATGTGGTGGACCGACTTCACCGAGGAGTACAACGCGTACCCGGCGCTACGCGCCATCTTCGTAGCCGCCGAGCGTGACGATCTCGTACAAGTGGTCGATGTGAAGTTGGCGTTGCTGGATATAGAGGCTGAGAGTGGATTAGGGTCTGATTCGCAGTTGCACGAGCACGACCACGATGACGATGGTGTGTCCGACCATTAAGGGGCAGTAGCACTGCTACAACCAGATCACTACTTTACGCACGTGACCACTGTCGACCTCGATGCGCTGCGAGACGAGGGCGTGACGGTACTGTTGGTCGACATGGATAACACTGTGTCGCCGCATCATTCCGCCGAAGTCATACCTGCGATACATGAATGGATCGCGTCGCTTGTCGCCAAGGGGTTCCGGACGTGTGTGGTCTCCAACAACTGGCACGAGGATATCCATGAGCGGGCCGCCGCGCTCGGTCTGTCGGTCATCCCAAAGGCTGGTAAGCCGTTACCTTTCGGCATCTGGCACGCGATGCGTATTCTGGGTGCCTGTAGGACCGAGTGCGCCATGGTCGGTGATCAACTATTCACCGATGTCCTTGGTGGTAAGCTCGCGGGCGTGAAGACGGTTCTTGTGAAGCCACTCACGCCGTGTGATAT
>JAVERH010000138.1:0-5847 GCA_034007245.1 Coriobacteriia bacterium
CTCATCACCGAAGGCGAACTCGTCTGGACCATCCAGCGGCACGACGGCTCCACGGTGACGCTCCGGACACAACTCTATGCGCTCGGTAATAACCAATACGCATATCGACTGGAGGTCCCGCACGCGGCCATTGCTCTCGGGCTGCCACCTGACCCCGACGGCATACCAATGCCCCCGACGCCCAGGGTCAACGTCCACACCATCGTGACTGTTGACGGCCAACCCGCAACGCTCCTCGGGCCCGCACCATCCGCGTTTACAACCGAACAAATCCTCCGTACCGCCACGCACCGCCTCGATCTTGCGCTCGACCGCGAAGCGACTGACACCGATGGCGATGGCATCCCCGACTGGTGGGAGGATATATACGGCCTCGACAAGCAGAACGCAGCTGACGCTGCGCACGATGCGAACAGCGACGGAACCACAGCATACCAAGCTTACCTCCGCGGCCTCGATCCTGCACACGACACCCGTTTCCCCATTCTCCTCACCCCCGAAGTTATTGTCTACCCCGCAGGCACAACCGCCATTCTTCTCGACCTCGTCGACACCGACAGTTCTCCGGACCAAGTTACCTACACACTGATATCGCCCCCTGCCGCCGGTGCGCTGACACTGCGCAACGCGCAGGAAGACCCGCTCGCCCCCGACACCACGCTCGTCCCCGGCGCGCAGTTTACCCATGCCGATCTGCTCGCTGGCCGCGTCGTGTACGACCACGATGGTTCCGCCACGCCCCCCGGCGCCCTTACGGTCACCGTTCACGACGAAGATCCCGAACACCCTGCCTTCGAATCAACGATCGGCCTACTCGCTTTTGAACCCGGCAACTACGTCGCAACCAATATGACAGCGCTCGAAGCCCGGCGCATCCGCAACCACCACTCAGCATCGCGCGGCTTCGTGATTATGGATGCTGGCTATCTTCCTGAAAATACGGCGCTCTCCATGCCCAGCACCGGGAAGGCTGACACCTCGCTCGATGCGTATCGCGCCGCATACGGCGACGACCGCCGAGCCCTCCTCGTGGGAGGTTCTGCAGAAAACCTATCCCTCGCTGGCGGCCACCGCGACGACGTCCTCATGCCCGGTCCCGGCGACAGCACACTCACCGGCGGCGCCGGTGCTGATCGCTTTACGTTCAGTCACTTCTCTGTCGGAAACGTCACGCTCACCGACTACACTCCGGCCGAAGGCGACGTCATCGACTTCAATGCCCTGCCAGCCGAAGCCGGTGGCACGGTCCACCAATACATCCAACTTGCCGGCACGGCTGACGGCGCAGAGCTGCGCGTCGACCTCGATGGCCATGGCATCGGATTCAACAACCTCGTTGTTGCGCTGCCCCGTTTTGATACCATCTCGGCTGACCTCTACGACCTTGTGGAGAACGGAAGCTTGCTCGTGGGCGACCTCCGCCTCCAGCCCTTGCTGAGCGTCGTGGCCACCACACCCAACGCCTCCGAAAACGGCCCCGTCCCCGGCGTCTTCACAATCTCCCGCCGCGGCAGCCTTGCCGAAAGCATAACCGTAAACTTCACTCTAACGCCTGCCGCTGCCAACGGGAACGACTACGTCTTCGTCCCCTCTACCGTCACATTACCTGCCGGTGCCGCAAGCACCACCGTTGTCATCACACCCGTCAACGACGGGATCCCGGAACAGCCCGAGCACGTGCTGCTTTCGCTCCTGCCGGGAGCGGGATACGCCATCGGCTCCGGCAGCCAGGCTTCAATCACGATTGAGGATATGCGCATGATCGTTGAAATCAGCGCCATTGTGCCCATCGCCAACAAAGATACTGCCGCCTCCGCGTGGTTTGAGCTGAAACGCCGGGACGGAGATACAGGGCAACTGCTCGTACCGCTGAAAATTAGCGGTACCGCCAAAAATGGTACTGACTATGCAACGGTGAATGGATACGCCCTTCTCTCCGCAGGCCAAAACAGCTTTTACATTGAAATCAAGCCGCTGGCAACGGCCACCCTGGCAAACGGAGCGGAAACAGTCCGCATCAGCATCCTTCCGACGGAACGCTATCTTATCGGGCTATCCGGCTCGTCACAAGTGATCATCATCGAACGTGAAGATACCTTTGCCGACTGGGCTGCACGCGAATTCAGCATCGTAACATCCGGCGTCAAGTCCTTCGCCGCACAAGCCAGCGCCGGCACCGGCATCACGCACTTCCAGCGCTACGCTTACGGACTCGATCCGCACGCCCCGGCAAATGACGGCCTACCACGCCCGTTCATCCGCGAAGGCCGCCTCGTCGTCACTTTCCGTAAGCCGCTCACCGCCTCAGACGTCACGTACACCGTCACGGGTATCACCAATCTCCGCGACCGCGCAGGCAGTCACGTTGACGTTCAACAGATCTACCCGGAACCGGCCGACGCCGATCCACAGCGCGTTTTCTACGAAATCGGTCCCGCCGCGCAAAACGCCCCCAACGCATTCATGGAGGTTAAAGCAATATGGACACCATAACTCACCCTCACCCTCAATCGAAATCGAAATCGATCCTCCTAACCCTCCTCCTGCTAGTCACAGCCACCGGCTGCTGGCGACGTGAAGAAACGCCTCCCGAACCCGCGCCACTCGCGCGGGTCGGCAATGCCGTCATCACTTCGGCAGACGTTGTCGCCGAAGCACAGCGCTTGCGCGACGCCGGGCACCCCGCCACCGAAGCAAAGGCCGTCCTGCAAGCGCTTATCGAGCGCGAAGCAATGCTCCAGGAAGCGTCCGCCTCCACAGGGGTCAACGCCCCCGCCGCACGCCGCGAACGCGAAAATCTCCTGCTGTCGCAATGGCTCGAGCATACGCTGCAAGCGGAAAAACGCCAAGCCGCCCTGACCGATGACGAACTCCGCACCTTCTACGAGGCTAATATCACGGAGTTTTCACACCCGGCAAGGGTTCGTCTGGCGATTCTACATCGTAAACCCGACCACGGAACGGAGTCATCCGCAGAAACCCTGACCGCCGCCTTGCGGCAGGCACGCCAATCGTTTCTCGACGACCCTGCCGGGGCGACGCGTAACGGACGTATTCCCGGCTTCGGCGCAATCGCCGTTGAGGCGTCGGAAGATGCTTCCAGCCGCTACCGCGGCGGCGATCTCGGTTGGCTCGATACAGGTCGTAACGACTATCGCTGGCCTGCGGAAGTGATCGCGGCGGGCTTCGCCCTGCCTACCGGTGGAATCAGCGACGTCTACGCCACCGAATCAGGGCTGTACATCGTGATGAACCAGGACCAACGGAAGGCGCATACGACCCCGTTTGAGGAAGTCGCCGCCACCCTGCGCCGACGCCTCCTGCGCATCAAGCACGATGAGATCGAGGCGTCGTTCAAAAGTAATCTCATCGCACATGCCGTCATCGAAATCGACGCGGCTCAAGCAGCAGCACTCTCACTGCCCTCACCCCCTCAACGGCAAATGAAACCTCCTGATCTGATCCCCATGACGCGATTCAAACGTGGAGATCAAGCGACCGAAACCGTTTCCGAACCCGAACCCGGGAAGGAAGAAAACAAATGAAAACAGATTTTCACTCCACATCGGCACGCCGCCGTCTACTACAGGCACTGTCCCTGCTCTTCCTCTGGGCCAGTCCGCTCGCACTTGTCGCGCAAACTACAAATGCCACATTCAACGCGTCTGCCTCCAGGCTGACAAGCACCACACCCAACGGATCGTGTCTTGTCGTGCTGGATTACTTCCCAACGGACATGGTTTTCACACCCACAATCGCAAGCGGAGATGCCATCGTACAAAACGTGACGCAACAGACTAACAGCGCCGGAACCCAGGTAGAGATCACGATTGAGCCGGTAACCAACAAGTCGGGACCTGTTACGCTGCACGTGATGGCCGGCATCGGAGCATACGCCGAAACCAATGTCTACACCCTCGTCTTCACTTCGTTTCCTCCCGTAATTCAAAACATCGCAGACAAGAGCGTGAACGAGGACGATTCATTGGCTGTTAATGTCGCCGTTACCGATCCGGACACAGACCTAACCGATCTCAACGTATGGGCGGTGTCCGGCAACACGACACTCATTGATTCGACCGGCCTGATTATGACAGGCACCGGCAGCGGCCGCACGCTCACCCTGACGCCCAAGGCGGACCAGCACGGCACAGCAACCATCACCGTGTCTGTCAAGGACCCGGAAGGGAACGAGGATTCAGACACTTTCGTACTGACGGTTGAATCAGTCCCCGACGTCTCAGAACTCGTCACAACACCTACCGTCAACTTCACTGACAAGGTGGGCACCACCAACGCATTTTCCACGGCCACCGTCACCGATGCCGACCACAACGTCCCGCCCACTTATTCAGAAATCTTAGATCTCACGGTAACCCTGCCCAACGACATACTGGCAACCTTCGCAGACGACACGACCAGCTATACAGCATCCGGAACGCCTTCTGACGTGCAGACTTCCCTGCGCAACCTGGCAATCAAACCCATCCCGCGCGCCCTCATGCCCGGCTCCGTCGGCACCGTCATGGCCACCATCAGCATCAAGGGGAACATCGATCATCTCGTTACAAATAATATCGTCGAACTGCGGATTGAAATGCTGAATACACCGCCGTTTCTCTCGATGAGCTTAACGACAGACACGATCACGGAGGGACAGACGGTCCACCCGTTCGTCCTCGACGCTATCACCGACATGGACTACGGCGATGACGAGTTTACCCTCGTCGCCTCCCTGGCAAACCCCGCTCAGGCCTACCTCGGCGCACTCAGCAACACCAATCTGCTCAGCGGCACCTTCATCAACCTGAAGCCTCTGATCAGAGCACTCGAATTCGCTTCCGCCGCAAACGTCATGACAACGGCCACTGAGCATGTGGCCTTCCAGTTCGAGCTGGCCGATCAGCATAATGGCACACACACCATCACGAACTGGATCACGATCATACAGGCCCAGACGCCTCCCACAATTTCCGGCATCCCGCTCGTAACACTGGAAAAAACCGATGCCGACGCCCCCTTCATCCTCCTTCCCGATGTCTTCATCTCTGATCCCGACATGGGGGGTCAGCAGCCACTCAGCGCAACCATGGCGCTCTCAGCACCCGGCCTCGGCACACTCTCCCAGTCCTCATTCCCGCTCCAATCAGCAAGCGACCTCATTGCCGCCCTTCGAGCTGTAACATTCACGCCCACCCGCGGCGCCATCCCTCCAGGCACGACCGCCACGACGATCGTCACGCTTAAAGCCACAGACTCAACCGACGCCGCAACACAAAACAACAATCTCTCCATTCGCATCACCGGCGTCAACAACGCACCGCAAATCCTCAATATCCCGGCCCCGGCCGTGCAGCCGATGATCATTCCGCCAGCACCGCCCATCCGCCCATTTTCTGATCTCGGGCTCTCAAATGACGACCCATCACCGATCGTCTTTACAATTACCCTCGACAATGCCGCAAAAGGATCACTTACGAACCTCGGTGGATTCTCAGTCGCTAACGCAGGCACCTACACGATGACAGGTGCCACAAACACCATTCTCGCCTCGCTGACGAACCTCACCTATGTCCTCAATTCCAACTACCTCTTCCCGATAGATGATCCAGGCGGCACAACATTCACACTCACTGCCAGAGACTCCGACCTGCTCACCTCCACGCGTACGCTGGCCATCCAGATCCAGTTAACGCCGCGCAACCATCTGGTGACCCGCACCCTCAACGATGGTCTGCCCGGTTCACTTGCCTATGCGCTCGCCAAAGCCGGCAACAACGACGTCGTTACGTTCGCTCTGCCCGAATATCCCGCCACGATACGTATGACAGGCACGAGCACAACCAC
>JAVERH010000139.1:0-5818 GCA_034007245.1 Coriobacteriia bacterium
TGGCTGAGATCGACGGCCTCCTGAAGGTCATGGCCGAGAGCGGCAGCTCCGACCTCCATGTCAAAGTGGGCTCACCGCCTGCGGTGCGTCTCAACGGTCGACTTGTCTTGCTGAAGGACTATCCGAAACTCTCGCCCGATATGACCAAACAGCTCGCTCTCTGCATGATGGACGAGCAACAGAAGCAGTCATTCGAGAGTCATCGTGAGTTGGACTTCGCATACTCGGTCCCTGGTGTCGGTCGGTTCAGGGTCAACGTGTTCCGCCAGCGCGGTAGCGTGGGTATCACGATGCGCCGCGTCTCCACCGAGCGCACGGGGATCGAGGAGCTGGGACTTCCACCCGTGGTGCGTCGGTTGGCCGAGGAGCCCCGTGGGCTCGTACTGGTCACCGGCACAGCCGGCTCGGGCAAGACGACGACGCTTGCTTCGATGATCGATCACATCAACCACACGCGGGATGGCCATATCGTCACTATCGAGGATCCCATCGAGGTGCTCCATCAGGACGTGCGCTGTATCATCAACCAGCGCGAAGTCGGCATCGATACCGAGAGCTACGCCGATGCACTGCGCCACGTCGTCCGTCAGGATCCCGATGTCGTGCTCATCGGGGAGATGCGCGACCATGAGACCGTGTCTGCTGCGCTGACTGCAGCCGAGATCGGCAACCTGGTCCTCTCAACACTTCACACCATCGATGCGACAGAGACCATCAATCGCGTTATCGACTTCTTTCCCCCGTACCAGCAGAAGCAGATACGGCTGATGCTTGCATCGACGCTCAAGGGGATCATCTCGATGCGTTTGATCCCGGCGATCAACGGCGGGCTGGTCCCTGCGGTCGAGGTCATGGTCATGACCGGGACGATCCGCGAGTACGTCATGGACTCGGAGAAGACGTACATGATCCGGGACGCGATGGAGGAGGGTGAGTACTACGGCATGCAGACCTTCGACCAGAGTCTGCTCAAGCTGTACTCACAGGGGCGCATCACGCTGGAGGATGCCACAGCGATGGCGGCCAACGCCCACGACTTCCGCATAAAGATCCGCCAACTCGGAGTGACCGCCGAACAGGCCGCGCAGACCGGCATCTACTAGGCTGCTCCGGAGTCCCGGTCCGTATCCACCGGGCGTCCGCTCCTCGCACGCCAGACGAGGGTCGCGAATGCGATCGCCGCTCCTGCCGTCGCACCTGCTGTATCGGTGATCCAGTCGGCAGGATCCGGGACGCGTCCCGGCACGAACGACTGGTGGAACTCATCGGTCACGCCGTAGAGGGATGCGAGTAGAACGGCAAGAGCGACGGCTTGCCATCCACGTTGCCGTCCACCCAGCGCTATGAAGTAGAGTGCTCCCAGGACAAGGTATCCACCAAAGTGGCCGGGTCCGCCGTACCCTCCCGACGGTAGGGAGCCACCTGGAAGCGACGAGATCACGAAGATCGCGCCCATCCACACCAGCGCGGCGATCCCAGCAATGCGGGTAGGCAGCTTCCGATCTCTCATATGACCTCCTTGTGTTGATTGTCGGGTCTTGCATACGTGAGCGTATGTGCTGTGCGTCGGATCAGATCGCGCCGAGCAGCGCGATAGCTCCTCGTATTGCGAGGCCGCCGATCACGACCACCGCTTGACCGCCGAACGCCCACCGGATCGCTGATCGCACGAGTGGTGGTGTGATGTCGGCCCCTAGTAGTCCGCGTGATGTCAGAACGGCGGACAGCCAAAGCGATACGAGGCGGAGAAGGGGTGTAAGGCCGAGCACGTAGGGGGCGAGTCCCGCAGTGAACGCGACAAGCACCCTGGAGCGCGTCGACTCGGACGGAAGAACGAGCAGCACTATACTCAGCCGCGCGGTCGCCCAGAGGAACTCTATGAGCGCCGCAAGCGCCGCTTCCGGCAGCCGGGAGCCCGTACCGAGTGCCAATCCCACGGAGATAAGCAAACCGGCGAGGAAGGCACGCAAACCGAAGACTGCTGCTGCGGTGAGGTGGGTGGGCGGGTTATCGGCCCAGGCGGTGTCGGTGTCGGTCAGATATGCGTGAACCGTATGCCAGCCGGCTGCCCAGTGCTCGCCAGCGCGACTCATCTGTACCCATGCGCAGCCGACTCCCCGCACAAGTGTGGTCAGGAGACGGCGCCAGGCGAGGAAGAGCGCTGCGATCAACTCGTGGGCCATGCCTGCAATCATCACGTCTGCCATCGTTTCATCGCCAAGCAGAGCCCCGCGCTTTCGTGTCGGTGACAGAAGCACTACCTGGCCCAGTCTATCCGACCTGTGATGTGGCATGTGCCGGAGTGCACTAAGGGCCGGGAGGAGATCCCGGCCCTTAGTCGTCACTGCACGCAGCCCTCTAGTTGCTATTCAGGAGCCTCGACTGCACCGCACGGAGGATCGCAGGGTACGAGACGGCTCCGTCGTAAAGCGGCGTGCCATCGACAACCGTGACCGGGTACACGAGGCCCTGGTCCTGGATGAGCGAGAGCATGCCCTGGTGAGCAGTTGCGATCTCAGGCTGGCTCGTGTCGTAGTAGAGGACGCGGGCCCGGTCGCCGAAGCGCTGCTCGATCTCTGCGCGGACGATGGACGTGATCTCCTCCGGAGACCACGACGGACCTCAACCCCCACTCCAGCAGTTCGTCTCAACCGGGAAGTCGTACACTTCGATACTGACGGTAGCGTCTGACATGTTCGCTCCTCTTATGTAGTACGGATGGCTCCACCGGGGCAATACCTTACGCAGACAGCACAGCCGGTGCAGCGCTGTTCATCAACGGTGTAGCCAAGGGCTCCGGGGTAGGCGCCACCGGTGATCGGGACGATCGCTCCTCGCGGGCATGCTCTGCGAGCAGGGCACTCGGGCGATCTATCACAACTCGCGGTGTCGATGCTCACACTGCGCACGGCGGTCCCTTCCCATCGTCTGTGCGGATCTTTTGGAATGATATACCCCAAAGGGTATTTCTGCAATACCCATTTCCTTGACTGTCGTGCCCACGCTCCGGCTGCCTCTGCTCGTGGACCTCCGGTACTGCTACGATATGTCTGGTCGATACTGATAACGCGCGGTATGCGAAGGCGGCGAAGATGGAGTCCGAAGTGCGGAGTACAGGGCGTGGAGGCTCGGCAGTGCGGTTCATCGTGACGGGAATGATCGTCGGTGCGGTGTTTCCGTTCATAGCGTCGTTCGTTGTCGAGCCTAAGAGCACGGTCGCAGGGTTCTTGTTCTGGGCGCTATGCATCGCAGCCGGCGTGGCTGTTGGTGTTATCTCCAGCAGGCTTGCTGATGGTCTTGCTGAACGCTCGTTGACCGATGTGTTGAGTCACACGAGCCGGACCCTCGGTACGCCGTTGCCCGAGGTGGCGGGTCTCGATGAGGCATCCCGTGAGATCGAGCGCGTTTTTGACCAGATAACCTCGCGTTTGCGTCACGTACAGGCGGTCGGTAAGAACGTGAAGCTCATCAACTCGGAGATCGGCGCAGCGACGGAGGAGCAGGCATCCGGTGCGGCCCAGCAGGCAGCGGCGGTCGCCGAGACATCGGCTACTGTCGAGGAGCTCGCGCAGACGTCGAGCCAGATCGCCGATAATGCCTCGGTCGTCGTGCGCCTTGCCGAGCAGACCCTCGCGAGCGCGGAGGAGGGCATGAGTGCAGTCTCCAGTACTGCGATGGGGATCGAGGAGATCCGCGAGACGACCATGCAGTCCTCGGATCGCATCCTTGCACTCGGTGAGCGCAGCCAGGAGATCGGCAGGGTCCTGTCGATCATCGACGAGATCGCCGAGCAGACGAAGATTCTGGCGCTGAACGCGGCTATAGAGGCTGCACGAGCCGGTGAGGCTGGTAAGGGATTCTCCGTGGTCGCGGAGGAGATCCGCAAGCTCGCCGACTCTGTCACCGAGTCCACGCAGGAGATCGGCCGGGTCGTCCGTGAGATCCAGGCATCGACATCTGCGCTCATCATGCAGACGGAGAAGGCAGCGAAGAAGGTGACCGAAGGACAGGAGCTCGCGGCCCATACCGCTGTCGCACTCGAGGGTATCGTCGTCCAGGTGGAACAGACTACCGACTCCGCGAAGCAGATATCCGTTGCGACCCAGCAACAGCGGTCTGCATCCGACCAGGTCGTTGTGTCGATGCGTGAGGTCGCGCTGGTCTCACAGCACGCCGCTGAGTCGTCCCGTCGCATCAACGCCGCGATCAGTGAGCTCGGCAGACTCTCCGACGAGCTTGGGGCACGCTGATGGGTCTTCATGAGCGTCTTGCTGCGGTGGGCCATGTCCTGCCAGTACCAGCGGCACCGGTGGGGGCATACGTGCCAGCCGTTCGCTCGGGCGATCTGGTTTTCACGTCGGGACAGATCTCGGTCCGTGGTGGCCAGGTCATCGCCTCAGGAATCGTCGGTGAGGACATCTCGGAGGAGATCGCGCGCGACTGTGCTGTGGCGTGTGTACTGAATGCGCTTGCAGCCGCATCGACGGTCTGTGATCTTGATCAGGTGACCCGCGTCGTCAAGCTGACCGGGTACGTCGCCTCTGCTCCCGGGTTCACCGCTCAGCCACGCATCATCGATGCTGCGAGCGAGCTGATCGTGGACGTTTTCGGCGAGTCAGGCCGTCATGCGCGCGAGGCTGTCGGTGTAGCGGGACTGCCGCTCGGGGTCCCGGTGGAGATATCCTTGGTCCTTGAGGTGGACGTCTAGGCGGGTCTCAGGCAGGAACGAACGATTCGCTGCCGAATAGCCACGGTAGCGCGAAATGAGGGGTGGATTGTGCCCCCGCCCGTATTGTCCGACCAGGTGGGTTCGGCTAATGTTTGACGGAGGCGTCCGAGGGGGCGTCTCCATAGTGCTTTAACATTCGTTGATCGTGGCGAGGAGAGGGTGCGCATGGCCAAGGAGCCGAAAGAGAAGAAGGGGAAGTGGCGACGCTGGCTACAGGGGTGGAAAGATCCTGTACGCAAGCCGCGCTACATTATCTGGAGCGGGGTGGTTGTCCTCGCGCTGCTAGCAGTGATCAATGCCGCGTTCGTGGTGACGTCCGGCTACTGGTTCTGTGAGACGTTCTGCCACTATGTCCAGCTGGACTCTGTTCGTGCGTATGATGTCAGCTCGCACAACATGGTCGCGTGTACCTCATGTCACATGCCCGTGGATGCCGACCCGATCACGCTGACCATCCATAAGCTTGAGGCGGTCACCGTGGGCGGATGGCAGATGGCTACCTCGACCTATGGGGTGCCGTTGAATGCGACGAGCCACCTGGCCCTTCATACGGGACATATGAGCGATGAGATGTGCACGCAGTGCCATAGTCTCGAGAACCGCGAGGTCACACCAAGCGAGGGCATCATCATCAACCACGATGCCCACACTGACCGTGGGATCAACTGTACCGCCTGTCACAACCGTGTCGCGCACCCCGAGGGCGACGTCTACGCCGACTTCATCACGGTGAACCCGGAGACCGGGGAGAAGGCTGCGAAGCATGCTGACTTCATGTCGATGACGGCATGCTTCCGCTGTCACACGCTTACCGAGGAGTCGCCTTCGGGCGAAGAGTTCAAGGCTCCCGGTACCTGCTCGACGTGCCACCCGGCTGACTTCGATCTGAAGCCAGCCAACCATGACGAGTCTGGCTTCTACCCTAAGGGTCACGCCGCTCTCGCCAACATGGAAGTCGACCACGCCACGGGCCGTCCGGCTGAGGACATCATCCGGCCGATTCCGACCGGTGGCGACTATCTCATGCACGAGGAGTCCGAGGAGACCTCGGGCGCCGTTGCCGAGCATGAAGAGGAGCACCACGACGAG
>JAVERH010000007.1:0-36132 GCA_034007245.1 Coriobacteriia bacterium
AGGCGCAGCGGATCGCAGAGGTCGCGCATACCGCACTCAGCGAGCCCGGCGAGTTTAGCCGGGGTCGTGTTCTTGCTTTGTCGATCGATCGGGTCGGGGCTCAGGTCCTGCAGAGTGCGTGAACGAGCCGGAGCGATTTTCATGCGAAGCGTTGGGGGATAAACTATACATCCCCTTTAGTCCGCGGCCCTCTCGCGGTCCGCATCCTCCGAAGACGGAGTTGCCATGAACGAGAGCAGACCGGTCGTCATCGCACAGATCTCGGACCTGCACTGCGGTTCCCAGTATCACATCCCGAGCCTTGCGACGCGCGTCGTCGATGAGATCAACGAGCTGCAGCCCGATGCGCTGGTCGTGACGGGCGATCTCACTGACATGGGTTTTCGACAGGAGTTCAAGATCGCCCACCGGCTCATTTCCCGCATGGAAGTCGAGCGCGTGATCGTCCTGCCGGGCAACCATGATGCCCGTAATGTGGGCGATCTCCACTTCGAGGAGCTCTTCGGGTCGCGTTCCAGCGAACTGCGGTTCCGTGGCGTGCGGATCGTCGGCCTGGACTCATCCGAGCCCGACCTCGACGCTGGGCATATAGGTCGTGGGCGGTACCGATGGATCGAAGAGCGCTTGTCGGAGCCTGAGGAGTTCAAGATCGTGGCGCTCCACCACCACCTGCTGCCGGTACCCGGCACCGGTCGTGAGCGCAATATCGTCCACGATGCGGGCGATCTGCTGCGTGTTCTCAGCGGCAACGGGTGTGACGTGGTGCTGTGCGGGCATAAGCACGTGCCGTACGTGTGGCGCCTTGAGGACATGATCGTCGTGAACGCCGGTACAGCGTGTTCGCACCGGCTACGGGGTATGACGCGTCCCAGCTATAACATCCTCGAGATCAGTGAGCGCCGCGTGAAGGTCATCCTGAAGCACCCGTTCGGTGAGCCGGAGACGGTGGCCGACTTCGAGCGGGACCTCACGAGAGAGTGTATCTGGAGACCGAGTGGTGGGGGTGCCGCAGCGCAGGGCGAGGGGCCAGCGGCATCGGACGAGGCAGGGAAGAGTCGATGAGCAGGATCGTCGCACTGATCGATGGGGAGCACTACCCGCCGGTCGTACGCTTCGCACTCGATGAGTTGCGTCGTGAGCACGAGGTCGTGGCGGCAGCGTTCATCGGCGGCACCGAGAAGGTCGATGCCACAACGACCGGCGATACTTACGGTCTGCCGGTCGTGCGAGGTGCCGACGCGCGCGCGGCGATCGTCGAGGCCATCGAGCGGTTCACTCCCGATGAAGTGGTGGACCTCTCGGACGAACCGGTCGTCTCGGCAGCAGGCCGCTTCGTTTTGGCGAGCCTGGCACTCGCACGCGGTGTCGCCTACCGTGGGGCGGACTTCTTCTTCACGCCGCCGCAGGCGCGCATCGAGACGAAGACCCCGACACTTGCCATCATCGGCACCGGCAAACGCGTGGGCAAGACCGCACTGTCGGCCTACGTAGCGCGTACGCTCACGGCCGCCGGTCGCAGGGTCGTTGTACTGGCTATGGGGCGCGGTGGTCCTGCGGAGCCCGAGCTCATCTTGGGTGACGAGGTTGCGCTCACGACGGAGGATCTGCTCGCACTCGCGAGGCAGGGGGTGCACGCAGCCTCCGACAACTACGAGGATGCGGTCATGAGCCGGGTCCCCACTGTCGGATGCCGCAGGTGCGGAGGTGGTCTTGCAGGCGAGACCTTCTTCAGTAACGTGCCCGAGGGCGCGCGTCTGGCCGATACGCTCGGACGGGAGCTGATCATGGTCGAGGGCTCCGGCGCGGCGATCCCGCCCGTGAGGGCTGATGCGTCGCTGCTCGTCGTGGGCGCCCGGCAGGGCGTGCCGTACGTGCGCGACTACTTCGGGCCGTATCGTCTGGCACGCGCTGATGGCGTCATCATCGCTGGCGCCGAGGAGCTCCTTGTTGACGCGCATTCGCTGTCTGCGCTCGTGGCGGCGATCCGTGCGTTGCGCGAGGATATACCACTCGCGCTCACGACGTTCCGCCCCAGGCCGCTCGCCGATATCTCGGGTGCGCGGGTGTTCTTCGCCACCACGGCGCCGGCCATCCTTCTCGATACCCTGTGCGTGTACCTCGAGGAGGCATATGGATGCCAGGTGGTGGCGGCGAGTACAGCGCTCTCCGACAGGGCGGCACTGCGTGCCGATCTCCGGGAACACGCAGGGTCGTTCGATGTGCTCGTCACCGAGCTCAAGGCTGCTGCTATCGATGTGGTGGCGGCAGCGGGTGCGGAGGCCGGCGTGCCTACGGTACTCTGCGATAACGAGCCCATCACGCTCGGCGGTGACGGGCTCGATGACATGATCGGTCGTGCGTATCGACTGGCGCAGGGGCGCCACGGACTCAGGAGCTGCTGATGCCCACGAATCCGCCCATCATCATCAAGGGCCAGAAGCACGGTCTGCCGATGAGCAAAGGTTTGCTCGCGCAGTCCTTCACAGCCACGGGTCTCAGCCCATCGAGTGCATATGTCGCGGCCCAGCATGTCCAGGATGGGCTTCGTGCCGCCGGCCGCTTCGAAGTGACGCTTGCCGAGCTGCAGGTAGAGGCTGCGCGTGTACTGAGAGAGGATGCGGACGAGTCGGTCGCTCGGCGTTATACGCGGCTCAACGAGATATCCAAGCGTGATCGTCCGCTGATCGTTCTTATCGGTGGCACCACCGGAGTGGGTAAGTCGACGATCGCGACGGAAGTAGCACACAGGCTCGGCATAACGCGTATCGTCTCAACGGATAGCATTCGAGAGGTGATGCGTGGTATCTTCTCTCGGGAACTCATGCCGGCCATCTATGAAAGTTCGTTCAATGCATGGCGCGGGCTTCGGGTTCCGGCTCCCCATGGCGCATCTCCGGTGATCGTCGGCTTCCGGGAGCAGGCGTCCGTCGTGGCCACAGGTGTGAAGTCGCTGATCGAGCGTGCGGTGGTCGAGGGCGTGAGCATGGTTCTCGAGGGTATCCATGTCGCGCCGGGTTATATCGACCCTTCCCAGTTCACAGACGCGTCGGTCGTGCAACTCCTCATCGGGGTCACCGATGAGGATGCGCACAGGAGCCACTTCTACATCCGCGAGGTCCAGACCGAGGGGATGCGGCCCTTTGAGCGGTACCGTGCGAACTTCGACAACATCCGTCTGCTCGGTGACTACGTCGAAGACCTCGCGCGTGAGCATGGTGTACCGGTGGTCTACAGCAACCAGCTGGACCGTACGGTCGCCGAGGTACTGGAACTAGTCGTCGACGCGGTGATCCGCGAGGACGAGGAGCTGATGCGGGATCCCAGCCATCCCGCCGGATGAGAGGACGCACGGTAGATGAAGTTCTTCCTGGATACTGCAAACCTTGCCGACATCGAAGAGGCCGCCTCGTGGGGTCTGCTCTCCGGTGTGACTACCAACCCGTCATTGTATGCGCGTGAGGGTGGCTCGCTTGCCGACTTCCATGCGCATATCAAGCGGATCTGCGAGATCTGCGATGGGCCTGTCTCGGCCGAGACCGTCGGCCTGAAGCGCGATGAGATCGTCGCCGAGGGTGAGACGCTGGCGGCGCTCGCCCCCAACGTGGTCGTCAAGGTGCCTGTCATGCCTGAAGGGCTCGCTGCCACCAAGGCGCTTGCGGACAGGGGGATCGACGTCAACATGACACTGTGTTTCACGGTTCCGCAGGCGCTCATGGCTGCACGTGCCGGTGCCCGGTACGTGAGTCCGTTCATCGGCCGGTTCGACGACATCTCCGAGGACGGCCTTGAGCATCTCGGTAACATGATCGCTGCTCTCAACAACTATGATTTCGGCCATCCGGTCGAGGTCATCGCGGCGTCGATCCGGCACAACCAGCACGTCGTGGCGGCAGCACTCATGGGTGCAGATATCGCCACGGTGCCGTTTTCGGTACTACAGAAGCTTGTGAAGCACCCCCTGACCGATCGTGGCCTGGAGACATTTCTGGCCGACTGGGAGAAGGTGAAGAACGCGTGAGTGCACGTCCCCGCAAGAGAGGCCGCCGCGGTAGCGGTCAACAGCCCCAAGAGGTCAAGCCCTCGGTGACCCGTGAGGAGCTTGCCACCAAGACCGTTGCAGAGCTGCGCGCTATGGCAGCCGAGCTGGAGCTCAACATCAAGGCGCTCAAGAAGAAGGATGAGATCGTCGGGGCCGTCTATGAGGCCAAGGTGAAGGCCGAGGGTTTCGTGGAGATCCGTGGCATCCTGGACGTTCTTCCGGAGGGTTACGGGTTCATCCGTACGGGCGGCTATCTGCCTGGTGACAACGACATCTACTGTTCGATGTCGGTCATCCGTCGGGCCGATCTGCGTCGTGGTGACATGGTCAAGGGCCAGGTGCGCCCACCTAAGGAGTCCGAGAAGTACCCCGCACTCACTAAGCTCATGTCGGTCAACGGCAAGACTCTCGAGGAGTCCCGTAGCCGTAAGAACTTCCGCGACCTTGTTCCGGTCTATCCGGACGATCGTTTGCGTCTCGAGCACGGCGACAAGGAGATCACCGCACGGGTGATCGACCTTGTGGCTCCCATCGGTAAGGGGCAGCGTGGTCTGATCGTCTCTCCGCCGAAGGCTGGTAAGACGACAGTCCTGAAGGACGTTGCTGCGGCGATCAGTGCAAACAATCCCGAGGTGCATCTCATGTGTCTGCTCGTGGACGAGCGGCCTGAAGAGGTCACCGATATGGAGCGTTCGATCAAGGGCGAGGTCGTCTCATCGACCTTCGATATGCCGAGTGAGAACCATATCGCTGTGGCCGAACTCGTCATGGAGCGCGCGAAGCGCCTTGTCGAGGCCGGTTACGACGTTGTCATCCTGCTCGACTCGATCACCCGTCTGGCCCGAGCCTACAACCTGGCCACACCGGCGAGCGGTCGTATCCTCTCCGGTGGTGTGGACTCCACAGCGCTCTATCCGCCCAAGAAGTTCTTTGGAGCGGCACGTAACATCGAGAACGGCGGCTCGCTCACCATCCTCGCGACCGCACTCATCGATACGGGATCCAAGATGGACGAGGTGATCTTCGAGGAGTTCAAGGGCACCGGTAACATGGAGCTCCGACTCGATCGCAAGCTCGCCGACCGCCGCATCTTCCCGGCGATCGACGTCATCACATCCGGTACGCGTAAAGAAGAGCTCATCCTCTCGCAGATGGAGGCACCGTTCGTCTGGGGGCTCCGTCGCATCCTGCACGGAATCGACTCCACCGAGCGAGCCATGGACATGCTCATCAAGGGCCTCAAGCAGACGAAGTCCAACACCGAGTTCCTAACGAAGATGGCGAAGAGTGCCAGTGAGAAGCGAACCACGAACGGCGGCGATCTCTGATTGCTGCGCGCGTAGAGCGCGTGCTATGATTCGCGAGCTGTCCTCGCACCTGGTCGGAAACCAGGTGCATACATACGGAGGTCCTCAAAGTGCGCAGTGGTATACATCCTGATTATGTCGAAGCGAAGGTCATCTGTTCGTGTGGCGAGTCCTTCATGACTCGCTCGACCAAGCCCGAGCTCCGCATCGAGCTCTGCTCCAAATGCCACCCCTTCTATACCGGTACTCAGAAGCTCGTCGATACCGGTGGTCGCGTGCAGCGTTTCTCCGACAAGTTCGGTAACGCCGCCGCTGCAGTCGCCGAGAAGGAAGCCGCTGCTCGCGAAGCTCGTCAGAAGGCTGCCGAAGAGGCGGCACTCGTGGCTCGTGAAGCGAAGGCCAAGAAGGACTCCACCAAAGTCGAGCGTACCGCCAAAGTCGAGGTCGCGGCTGCGGTCGAGAGCGGCGAGGCTGCTGCAGACGTAGTGGAAGAGGCCCCTACGGCCGAGTAGGTACTCCACGGAGCTACGAACGCGTTATCATCAGGAAGGCGGGAAACCCCGCCTTCCTGTGTTATCGGAGGCACTCAGTGGACGTGAGGTTGCTCAGCCATACGCCGGATCCGGAGCGGGCGATCGCCGCAGCTGCGCGGTTGTGTTACGCGCCTGTCGGTGCCGCTGAGCTGACGGAGACCATGTCCGCAGACGCGGTGCGCCGCGTCCTCAAGACGATCATCACCTCCGGCCACACCTCCGCGCTCGAGCACGCCAGCTACACCTTCGCGATCGACGGTGTGAGCCGCGCGCTCACGCACCAGCTTGTGCGGCATCGTCTCGCGAGTTATAACCAGCAGTCCCAGCGGTACGTGACCTACGCCGATGAGCCGTCGTTCGTGACGCCGCCGTCGGTGGCAGCGGATCCTGGAGCAGCTGCCCGTTTTGCCGAGGCGACCCGCGCAGCGTTCGACGCATATCGGGCACTCCTGAACGCGGGCGTTGCCGCCGAGGACGCTCGTTACCTGCTGCCCAACGCCATGGAAACGAAGATCGTCGTCACTATGAACATCCGGGAGCTACTGCACTTCTTCGAGCTCCGTTGCTGCAAGCGCGCGCAATGGGAGATTCGCGATTTAGCGCTGGCGATGCTCGCACTGGCCGAGCCGACAGCCCCCTACATCTTCATGGATGCGGGTGCATCGTGTCGTCGTGGGCCGTGCCGTGAGGGCGCGATGACCTGCGGTGATCCGTACCCCAAGGCCTCAAAACGGGAGTGACTATGTCTGAAAACTGCACGATCCACCCCACGCATATCGGCGGTCAGGCGCTGCTCGAGGGCATCATGATGCGCGGCAAGTACAACTGGGCGGTCGCAGTGCGCGAACCGTCTGGTGATATCTATACCGAGGAGCACGACCTCATCTCGGCCAAGGACAAGCATGCGTGGCTGCAGTGGCCGATCATCCGTGGCGTGTGGGGTTTTTACGAGACGATGCTGCTTGCCGTGAAGGCGTTCACTATCTCGGCGGAGCACTCCGGCGAGAGCGAGGAGGAACAGCTCGACAGCAAGGAGATCTCGTTCGCGATGCTTGGCGGTCTCGCGCTGGCGGTCGGGCTTTTCATCGTGTTGCCTGCAGTGGTGACCAACCTGATCATCGGTAGCTCTGTGGACAAGCCGCTCCTCTGGAACGTTGTCGACGGCGTGATGCGTCTGGTCGCGTTCTTTCTTTACATCTGGGCAGTGAGCCGCATGAAAGAGATCCACCGGGTATTCCGGTATCACGGCGCGGAGCACAAGACGATCCATGCATTCGAGCGCCGACTGCCGCTCGTACCGGAGGTCATCCAGAAGTACACGACACTGCATGTCCGCTGCGGGACATCGTTCCTGCTCATGGTGATGGTCGTCGCGATCGTCGTATTCTCGCTCGTGCCCGGTAAGGCGATCCTTGCTGCATGGGGCGTCAGCGGCACGATATGGGTGCTGTTGTTCAACATCGGTATACGCTTACTGCTCTTGCCGCTCATCGCGGGCATCGCATATGAGATCACCGTGAAGTGGGCGGGCTCGCGTCCCGACAACCCACTCGTGAAGGTGCTGCTGTGGCCGGGACTGCAGATGCAGCGTATGACGACCGCTGAGCCAGATGATTCGATGATCGAGGTCGCGGTTGCGGCTATGAGTCTCGTGATAGCACGCGAAGATGCCGAGGAAGCCACTCGTAGTGATGCGGTCTGCACACCGCTCCCGCTACCGGAGGTCGACTGATATGTACGACCATCCCTCTGGCGCTTGGCCGGGGGAGTGCTACGCTATAATTACCTGTAACGAAGGGCGCACTATCTATGCGTGAGAAGCTTCAATCGATCCTCTCGTCATATGATGAGATCACCGCAAAGCTCTCAGACCAGGCGGTCCTGAACGATCAAAAAGAGTACGCCCGCCTTGCGAAGGAGCACTCCGGTATGACCCAGCTCGCGAACAAGGTTCGTGAGTACTTCGGTGTGCTCGACGGCATCGCCGAGGCCAGGGAGATCCAGCGCACCGAGAGCGACGCGGAGATGAAGGAACTCGCGAAAGCCGAGCTCGATGAGCTCGAGGTCCTCGTGGGTCCGCTCGAGGAAGCACTCAAAGTCATGATGCTTCCGGTCGATCCCAATGATGACAAGAACGTCATCGTGGAGATCCGTGCCGGTGCCGGTGGTGACGAAGCCGGTCTGTTCGCAGGCGATCTCTATCGCATGTACACCCGCTACGCAGAGACACAGAAGTGGAAGGTCGAGGAGATCGACGCTACCGAGAACGAGGTCGGCGGGTACAAGGAAGCCTCCTTCATGGTCAAGGGTAAGGGCGTCTACTCCAAGATGAAGTTCGAGAGCGGCGTGCATCGCGTGCAGCGTGTGCCTGCGACCGAAAGCCAGGGTCGCATCCACACCTCGACCGCGACCGTCGCGGTGCTACCCGAGGCCGAGGACGTCGAGATCGAAGTCAAGCAGAGCGACCTGCGGATCGATGTTTACCGATCGAGCGGTCCCGGTGGTCAGAGCGTGAACACCACCGACTCGGCAGTGCGTATCACGCACGTGCCGACAGGCCTGGTGGTGCAGTCGCAGAACCAGAAGTCCCAGCTTCAGAACCGTGAGGCTGCACTGCGAGTGCTTCGTGCCCGTCTCTATGAGCAGGAGATGGATCGTCGCAACGCCGAGCTTGGTGCTGCCCGGAAGAGCCAGATCGGCTCAGGTGATCGCTCCGAGAAGATTCGCACGTACAACGTCCCGCAGGATCGCATCACCGATCATAGGATCGGGCTTACGGTGCACAACCTGCATGGGGTGCTTATGGGGGATCTCGACCCGCTCCTCGAGGGCCTCGCTGCCGCCGATCGGGCGGAGCGTCTGGCGGCGGTGGTGTAGATGACCGAGCGCGTCTGGACAGTGAGAGACGCGCTCGAGTGGACGTGCGAGTACCTGGGCCGCAAGGACGACGAGCACCCTCGCCGGTCCGCCGAGTGGTTGCTCTCTGCGGCCACCGGGCTCTCTCGCGTCGAGCTCTACGCGTATCACGATCGTCCGCTCTCGCCAGAGGAGCGCTCTTCCTATCGCACTCTCGTGGCCAAGCGTGCCGAGGGCATGCCTCTTCAGTACGTCACCGGCGAGATGCCCTTCCGTCACCTCATCGTTCACGTGGAGCCCGGTGTGTTTATCCCGCGCCCTGAGACCGAGGTGCTCGTAGACGTTGTGCTCGAGCATCTGGTGGCTATGGAGAAACCGGTCGTCGTCGATCTCTGTTCCGGCTCAGGATGTGTGGCGGTCTCGATCGCGAGCGAGCATCCTGGCGCCCGGGTGTGGGCGGTCGACCTGAGCGATCTTGCAGTGACGGTCACACATCGGAATGCAGGTAATGCAAAGGTCGCTGACAGGGTACAGTCACTTCATGGAGACCTTTTCGATCCACTACCGAGCGAGCTTTCCGGTACGGTCGATTTCATCGTGTCCAACCCTCCGTATATTCCGAGTGGAGATCTGCCCGATCTACCGCCCGAGATCCTTGGCTACGAGCCCGGTCTGGCGCTTGATGGCGGGCCAGACGGGCTCGATGTCTTCCGGCGCATCGCTGATGCGGCTGATGCATGGTTGGCTCCGGATGGAGGGCTTGCTTTCGAGCTGGATAGTGGATGTGTCGCCGCAGCCGCTGCGGAGCTGGAAGCACGGTTCGAGGAAGTGACGGTACGACGTGATCTCGTCGGCCGTGAGCGTATCGTCTATGCAAGGAAAGGTAGGTCGATGCAGCGATGAACAAGGTGATGCACGTCGACCCGGAAAACCCCTCGGCGGAGGTCGTCAATCTCGCCGCCACGATGCTCAAGGACGGGGGCATCGTCGTCTTTCCGACGGAGACGGTGTACGGGATCGGTGCTTCCGCTATAACCTGTTTCGGCTCTCAGGAGATCATCGACATCAAGATGCGCCCCAAGAACAAGCCGCTTCCGTGGCTGGTCGAGGGCGAAGGCGCGCTCGATAAGTATGGTGTGGATATTCCGGAGTACGCGCATCGACTGGCACTCGCGTTCTGGCCCGGCGCACTCACTATCGTGGTGAAGGCTGCAGAGATCGTGGCCAAGGAGTTCCGCGATGATCGTGGCACGGTGGCGCTGCGCTCACCGGAACATGAGCTGGTACGGGAGCTCATCCGTGTGAACGGTGCTGCGATCGTCACCACATCTGCCAACACCTCGGGCCTGCCGCCTGCGACGTCGTTCGATGAGCTCGAAGAGCGTATCATCGCAGCGGCGGATATCGTGCTCGACGGTGGCGAGACCCCGCACAGGCTTGCATCCACGGTGGTCGACTGTACCGGGCTGGAGCCAGTGGTGACTCGCGTCGGGCCGGTCTCCGAGGATGAGATCGCCGCGGTGCTCGGTGCGCAATAGAACTGAGATCTGATTGGCGCGGCCAGTGCGGTACAATCTGCCGGAGGCGGCCCACGTGGGTCGCCTCCGGCCACGCTGAAGGGGAGGGCATGCGTATTTTCCTCGGTTCCGACCACGCGGGCTTCGAGCTCAAGGAGCAGGTCCGCGACGTTCTTCAGAGCATCGGACACGATGTCGTCGACATCGGCCCATACACGGATGAATCCGTCGACTATCCGGACTACGCTGAGCGCGTTGGGCGCGCGGTGGCTTCAGGGGAGGCGCCCTTTGGTGTTCTCATCTGTGGGACCGGTCTTGGTATGGCCATCGCGGCCAACAAAGTCCCCGGCGTTCGCGCCGTTCAGGCGTCCGAACCGGAGATGGCCCGGATGGCGCGCCTTCATAACAACGCCAACATCCTGACGCTCCCCGGCCGCTTCATCGACAAGGAGCAGGCAGCCGAGGTGCTCTCGGTGTTCCTCTCGACGCCGTTCGAGGGTGGCCGTCATCAGCGTCGGCTGGACAAGATCAGCGAGATCGAACAGTCCCGGAAGTAGAGAGAGGAACACCTCATGACGTTGAGTCACGTGTCCGCGTCCGACCCGGAGCTTGCAGCAGCGATGGATGCCGAGCTGGCGCGCCAGCGCGGCTCGATCGAGCTCATCGCATCCGAGAACTTCGTATCGATGGCGGTCCTGGAGGCTGCGGGTAGCGTGCTGACCAACAAGTACGCTGAGGGGCTTCCCGGTAAGCGCTACTACGGTGGGTGCGAGCAAGTCGACGTTGTGGAGGATCTTGCGCGTGAGCGCGCCAAGCAGCTCTTCGGCGCCGATCACGCCAACGTGCAGCCGCATGCGGGAGCGCCTGCCAATCTCGCTGTGTTCTACGCCATGCTCGATCCGGGCGATACGTACCTCGGCATGAATCTCGCCATGGGTGGTCACCTGACGCATGGATCGCCCGTGAACTTCTCGGGCAAGTGGTTCAACGCCGTACCCTACGGCCTTGGCGAAGACGAGCGCATCGACTACGCCGAGGTGGAGCGTCTGGCCAAGGAGCACAGGCCGAAGATGATCATTGCGGGCGCCTCTGCGTATCCGCGCATCATCGACTTCGAACGGTTCGCTGCTATCGCCGCTGAGGTGGGCGCGAAACTCATGGTGGATATGGCCCACATCGCAGGTCTGGTCGCGGCAGGCGCCCATCCCTCGCCGGTGCCATATGCCGATGTCGTCACCTCAACGACACACAAGACGCTTCGTGGTCCCCGCAGCGGACTCATCCTGTGCAAGGCCGAGCACCGGGTGGCCATCGATAAGGCGGTCTTCCCTGGTCTTCAGGGCGGTCCTCTCGAGCACATCATCGCTGCCAAGGCGGTCGCGTTCCACGAGGCTATGCAGCCCGGGTTCAAGACATATATCGATCAGGTCGTCGTCAACGCTCGTGCGATGGGTGAGGCGATGGTCGAAGGCGGTCTCCGTCTCGTCTCCGGGGGCACCGACAACCACCTGCTTCTCGTCGACCTGCGTCCCGCCGGCGTCACCGGTAAGGATGCGGAGAAGGTCCTCGAGCATGTGGGTATGACCGCGAACAAGAACGCGATCCCCAACGACCCAGAGAGCCCCTTCGTGACCAGCGGCATCCGCGTCGGCTCTGCGGCCATCACTACGCGCGGTTTCAATGAGGACGAAGCCCGTACAGTCGGTCGGCTGATCGCCGAGACTATCTTCGGTCGCGACGAGCCTGCTCGCGTCGAGGCTGTCATGGCCGAGGTCGCCTCCCTGCTCGAGGCGCACCCGCTCTATCCCGAGCTCTAGACAAGGAGGATGCGTG
The DNA here is from genome assembly GCA_034007245.1 of Coriobacteriia bacterium. Lineage (GTDB taxonomy): Bacteria > Actinomycetota > Coriobacteriia > Anaerosomatales > Anaerosomataceae > Anaerosoma. The sequence continues at coordinate 12,086 of JAVERH010000007.1, forward strand.
ATGGTGAAGGATCCAAGTTGGGACAATGTGATCTTGATCGATCACCCGCTCGTGCAGCACAAGCTATCCATCCTTCGTGATGTCGGCACCGGCGCCAAGGAGTTCCGCGAGCTTGTGAAGGAGCTCGCGATGCTCGAGGCGTACGAGGCGACTCGCGGATTCCAGCTCGTCGAGACCGTCGTGCGCACTCCGATCATACAGACAGTGACGCACGTGCTCGCAGGCAAGAAGGTCGCGGTCATCCCGATCCTTCGGGCCGGCCTCGGCATGGTCGATGGCATCTTAGAGCTCATTCCAGCGGCAAAGGTCGGTCACGTTGGTCTGTACCGCGATCCTGAGACCCTGCAGCCGGTGGAGTACTACTGCAAGTTGCCGGAGGATATCGGCGAACGCGACGTGCTGATCGTCGACCCGATGCTCGCGACGGGTGGCTCGGCTGCTGCAGCCGTACAGTTCCTTCGTGACCGCGGAGCGCGCGAGATCAACCTTCTCGTACTGCTTGCCGCACCCGAGGGCATCGAAGAGATCAACCGCACGTGCCGGGACGTCACGATATACACGTGTGCGATCGATAGCCACCTCAACGATCACGGGTACATCGTGCCCGGTCTCGGCGATGCTGGTGACCGGTTGTTCGGCACCAAGTAGCCAGTGGAGGCATGTATGCCCAGGCCCTCGTGGGACGAGTACTTCATGGCGATCACCGAGCAGGTGGGACAGCGCTCCACCTGTATAAGGCGCCATATAGGCGCGGTGATCGTGAAGGATAAGCGCATCCTCGCGACAGGGTACAACGGTGCACCCTCCGGTCTTGCGCACTGTGAAGAGGTCGGGTGCCTGCGCGATCAGCGAAAGATCCCCTCGGGTACGCAGCATGAGCTGTGCAGGGGTATCCATGCTGAGCAGAACGCGGTCATCCAGGCCGCGCGGCACGGAATAGCGATCGACGGTGCGACCGTCTACTGCACCCATCAGCCCTGCGTGCTGTGCGCCAAGATCCTCATCAACGCGGGCATCACGGAGATCGTCTACGGCAGTCCGTATCCCGATGAACTTGCAGCTGAGATGCTCGATGAGGCTGGCGTTGTGATCACCCGGTACGCCGGCGGTGTGACGGAGTGAACTGGCTAGAACACGCAATCATCCTGGCGGTCGCTATCGGCGTCACGCTCGTCACGACGCCGGTCGTGAGAGTCGTCGGCCTGAGGTGGGGCATCGTCTCGCATGCCGGAGGACGTCACGTCCACCAGGGCTCGATACCGCGGATCGGCGGTGTCGGTATGTTCGCCGGCCTTCTGGCGGCGGTGGCCGTGCGCTGTCTCGGGGAGACGAGCTGGGGATGGCAGCCCGCCCTCACTATCCCGGGTAGTCCTGCGTTCCCGGTACTCGCGGGAACCACCGTCATCTTTGCGATCGGGCTGCTCGATGACGTCGTCGACCTCTCTCCTGGCAAGAAGTTCCTGGGGCAGCTGCTGGCCGCAGGGATCACCGTCGCGGGCGGCGTCAGGATCGAGTTCTTCAGCAATCCCTTCACCGGCGGTATCGTGCTGCTGGGTCTGCTCGCCGTCCCGATCACGCTTCTTTGGATGGTGAGCTTCGCCAACATCATCAATCTCATCGATGGACTTGATGGGCTTGCAGCAGGGGTCGCGGCTATCGCGGCGGCGAGTCTTCTCGCGCTTGCCCTGGAGTCCAATCAGCCGGTCGCTGCGTTCCTGGCAGTGGTCATCATCGGGGTCTGTATCGGGTTCCTCCGGTATAACTTTCACCCGGCGTCTATCTTCATGGGGGATTCGGGCGCGCTGTTCCTCGGTTTCGCGCTTGCGTGCATTGCTCTGACGGGTGTGATGAAGTCGGTTGCAGCCATAGCCCTTGCGGTTCCGATCCTCATAGTCGGGGTACCGGTCTTCGACACGCTTTCTGCGATCATCAGGCGCAGGCGGCATGGTCGACCGATCGGCGAGGCGGACAAAGGCCACATCCATCATCGCCTTCTTGAGCGTGGATTCAGCCAGCGGCAGACGGTGCTCATCATCTACATCTGGTCTGCAGCGCTCGCGGTCGGGGGGTATGCGATGCGGTGGGTGCCAGCCCCCTATAAGTTCCTGACGTTCATCGTGCTCGCGCTCCTGTCGGGCCTGATGGCGTACTGGCTTGGGCTGTTCGAGGCGGCGCATCACAAGGAGTAGCCGGGCTGTGCCCCGGGGCTCGGTGACAGGGACCGTGTCTATCCCGGAGTGTGCGGTCCGACTGGCTCTTTCTATTGTTGGACCTTAATCCTTGTTGTATAGTGGGCACGCTTTCGAGGCCACCCCCCGGGCCCGGATTCCGATGCAAGCCGCGCTTTGGAGCGCGCGCATCACATCCTGTCGCCGGTCAAGTGACCTCTCCTGCTGTGAGGGCATCGTGCGAAGGGACTTCAAGATTCTCGGCGTATCCTCCCTTTTCGGTCATCCTGTGGCCGCTGCAACACTCGGAGTGCTGCTTGGTGCTGTTCTGACCATTGCGTCAGAACGAGCGGCTTCGTTCGTCATCCCCGAGGATCCCTTTCGCGGTGTTGCGATCGTGGCGGTCATGACCGGCGTGCGTCTGCTTGTCGCGGTGCTCGCACTCGCCGCGTACTCGGTCTTCGCCCGGGATGGACTCGCTCCGTTCGGTCTTGCCCTCGGCGTCTCGTTCGTTGTCGGTCTTGCGCTCGAGGCCGTGAAAGCTTCACGTCTTAACGCATCGCACACGTCAGCCTAAGGAGGAAGGCCCGAAGCATGGAGGAAATGCCAACCAAGATCGAGCATCTGCTGCACGAGTTGCAGGTACTCCCGCTCTCCGGAGGGCACGGGGCGGAAGCGGTCGGATTCAGCCTCACGAACTACACGTTCTGGCTGATTGTCGCGGTCGTGCTCCTGCTTGCGTTCTTCATCGTCGCGTCGCGCAAGGTCAAGCTCGTGCCAAGCGGCATCAGCAACCTCGCCGAAGCGGGTGTCGACTTCGTCCGCAACGGTGTTTGCGTCGATGTCATGGGTCCGGAAGGGAAGAAGTACTTCCCGTTCCTCGGGACCATCTTCTTCTTCGTGCTCTTCAACAACCTGCTCGGCAACATTCCGCCGGCGCTGCCCGGCACAGGAACGGTCGGTACTACGTTCACGTGGGCGATTATCGTGTTCCTCGTGTATAACGGCATCGGTATCAAGAAGGTCGGTTTCTTCAAGTACATCGGGAGTCTTGTTCCTGCAGGGACGCCGTGGTGGTTATCCTGGCTCATCTTCCTGATCGAGCTCATCTCGCACTTCCTGCGGCCGTTCACGTTGGGTATCCGTTTGTTCGCCAACATGTACGCTGGCCACATCATGCTCGGCGTGTTCACCATCTTCGGTGCGATCTTCATCGAGCAGCTATCGCCGCTCAGTATCGCCGTGGTCCCGCTTTCGATCGTCATGCAGGTGCTCCTGCGTGTCTTCGAGCTGATGGTCGCCGTGCTCCAGGCGTACATCTTCACAATTCTCACTGCCGTGTACATCGACGGCGCGCTCCACGCGGGCGAGCACTAAGCACGAACCGCCTCAGTGGCGGACGCACGACGGTTTCAACCGTCGCCGACCTGGCGGCGTGAACAGAAAATGTAGGATCAAGCGCCTTCCGGAGAAACCGGTCGGTGGGAATCACGAGGAGGAAGCAATGGATAACCTGGGTAACGCGTTGGCGTTCGGTCTCGGCGCGATCGGTCCGGCCTTCGGACTTGCTATCGTCGGCAGCAAGACGATCGAGTCGATGGCTCGTCAGCCTGAGATGGCCGGTCGTCTTCAGACCACGATGTTCATCGCACTCGGTATGATCGAGGCTATCGCACTGCTGGGCTTCGTTCTCGCCTTCGTCCTTTAAGCACACCTGAAGAGCGGGAGGAGTCGACAGCGTGGACATCATCATCCCGAATACCACAGAGATGTGGGTGAACATCGCTGCGTTCGCGATCCTCTTCGTTGTGCTGTGGAAGTTCGCGTTTCCACCGATCACGAAGATGCTCGACGAACGTGCGAACAAGATCCGTGAGTCGCTCGAGAGGGCCGAAGACACGCGTGTCGAGGCCGAGCGTCTCTTGGATGAGTACAAGGTCCAGATGGCCGAGGCGCGGGCAGAGGCCACACAGGTCATCGAACAGGGCCGTAAGGTCGCCGAGTCGATGAAGGCCGAGATCCTTGCCAAGGCGCGCGAAGAAGCCGAGGCCGAGAAGGCCAAGGCGGTCGCTGCGATCCAGGCCGAAAAGGAGTCCGCCATGGCCGAGCTCAAGGGCGAGGTCGCTGACCTTTCCGTTGCGGTCGCGGGCAAGATTCTCGGCTCGAGTATCACGAAGGCCGACCATGAGGCACTCATAGACAAGTACCTCGCGGAAGTGGGGAGCTTGAATGAGAACTAGCGAGACGATCGAGACCCTCGCCCGGGTCCTCTTCGAGCTCGCCACGTCGAGCGACGTCGTGGATGCCGTCGGCGCCGATCTTGGATCGGTCGTCTCGGCTGTTCGCGGTCACGTCGATCTGCACCAGGCGCTCACGGATACGAGCCTACCGGAAGAGAAGAAGCGCGACATCATGCGCGACATCTTCGGTGAGTCGGCTACGCCCGAGACCCTGGCGATCGTGACACTGATGGTCCAGCGTGGCATGACCGATCAGCTTGGCGATGTCGCCCGGCTCTTCAGCGAGATCGCTGAGGCCGAGCGTGGCGTCGTCGTCGCTGAGGTCACCACGGCCATCGAGCTCGATGATGCCCTGAGGGCGAAGCTCGTCAAGCAGATTTCAGCCGCTTTGGACCGGCCCGTCACGCTGCAGGAGCGCGTGGACGAGACGATCCTCGGCGGTATCCGCATCAATGTCGCCGGCCGCGTGCTCGACGGGACCGTTGCGTCCCAGCTCGACGGTGTGCGCCAGGCGCTTACGAACGCACGTCAGGGAGGTGAGGCGTAAGTGGCAGAGATCACCGCAAGCAAGATCGGCGACGTGCTGCGAGCGCAGCTCGAGTCGTACAAGGCCTCCGTTGGCGTACGCGAGGTCGGAACCGTTATCCAGCTCGGCGATGGTATCGCGCGGGTCGAAGGGCTGAGGGGTGCCATGGCTGGCGAACTCCTGGAGTTCGTCGCTGGTGATGGAGAGATCGTCTACGGTCTGGCCCTGAACCTCGACGAGGACGAGGTCGGTGCCGTGCTACTGGGCGAGACCTCGGTCATCAAGGAGAACGACACGGTCCGCACGTCGGGCCGTATCGTCGAAGTCCCGTCCGGTGATGCCATGTTGGGCCGCGTCGTGAACCCGCTCGGCCAGCCGATCGATGGTAAGGGTCCGATCACGGCGGACGGCGTCCGCCCTGTCGAGTTCCGTGCCCCGGGCGTCATCGAGCGCAAGGGAGTGCACGAGCCGGTGCAGACGGGCATCACCGCTATCGACGCGATGATCCCGATCGGTCGTGGTCAGCGTGAGCTGATCATCGGCGACCGCCAGACCGGGAAGACCGCCGTGGCGATCGACGCGATCATCAACCAGAAGGACACGGGCCTCATCTGCGTATACGTGGCGATCGGACAAAAGGCGTCCACAGTGGCGGCTGTCGTCGAGACCCTTGAGAAACACGGCGCGATGGATTACACGATCGTGGTGTCGGCGAGCGCGTCCGATCCTGCGCCGCTGCAGTATCTCGCTCCCATGGCCGGCTGTGCGATGGGTGAGTACTTCATGTACAACGGCGCCGATGGCAAGCCCGCTTCGGAGGAGAACCCCGGTCGTCACGTACTGTGTGTGTACGACGACCTTTCCAAGCAGGCCGTGGCATACCGTCAGATGTCGCTCACGCTCCGTCGCCCGCCGGGCCGCGAAGCCTATCCTGGCGACGTCTTCTACCTGCACAGCCGCCTGCTAGAGCGTGCGGTCAAACTCTCCGACGCCAATGGCGCCGGTTCGCTTACCGCACTTCCGATCATCGAGACTCAGGCCGGTGACGTGTCGGCGTACATCCCGACCAACGTCATCTCCATCACCGATGGCCAGATATTCCTGCAGACGGACCTGTTCTTCCAAGGTATCCGTCCGGCTATCAACGTCGGTATCTCCGTATCCCGGGTCGGTGGTAGCGCGCAGATCAAGGCGATGAAGCAGGTCGCTGGCTCTATGCGGCTGGACCTTGCAAGTTATCGTGAGCTCGCTGCGTTCTCGCAGTTCGGCTCAGATCTGGACAAGGCCACGCAGGCCACGCTCAACCGGGGTGCCCGTCTTGTCGAGATGACGAAGCAGGGTCAGTATGCACCGTTCCCGGTCGAGCAGCAGGTCATGGCGATCTACGCCGGTACCAAGGGCTATATCGATGATCTGCCGGTCGATGATGTGCTGCGGTTCCGCGATGGGCTGCTCGAGTTCCTCGGCAACGCTCACCCTGAGATCGGCCGCACTATCGTGTCCGAAGGTAAGCTCTCCGACGAGACCGCTGATGCGCTCGCCAAGGCGATCGATGAGTTCAAGGCGGGCTTCGAGATGGAGGGTCAGGCCTAGTATGGCGAACCTTCGCGACATCAAGCAGCGGATCGTGAGCGTGCAGAGCACGTCTCAGATCACGCGTACCATGGAGATGGTCGCGACCGCGAAGATCAAGAAGGCGCAGGAAAAGATCGAGTCCGCGCGCCCGTACTCCTTCGCGATGATGGAGGTGCTGGGCAACGTCGCTCGGTTCGTGCAGGGTGCTTCGCACCCGCTGCTCGAAGAGCACGAGGAGCGCAAGCGCGTCATGGTCGTGACCGTCACGTCCGATCGCGGCCTGTGTGGTGCGTTCAACAGCAACATCCTTCATATCACGGAGGACTTGATCCGCTCCGAGCATAGCGCCGGAGTCGAGACGGACGTTATCGCCGTCGGCAAGAAGGCCATCGGCTACCTGCGCTATCGCGGGATCGAGCCGGTCATGTCGTATCGCGACATATCCGATAAGCCGACGTTCGCCGAGGCACGTGCTATCGCGGCGCACATCATCCCGCGCTATGAGGCCGGAGAGCTCGACGCGGCCTATATCGTCTTCAACCGTTTCAAGAACGTGGCCGAGCAGAAGCCGGAGACCTATCAACTGCTTCCTATCGAGCAGCACGCCATGGAGGTCGAGGAAGAGCAGAGCGGCTTGCATGCCGAGTATCTGTTCGAGCCTTCGGCTGCCGCTGTCCTCGAGCATCTGCTCCCCACGTACGTCGAGACGCTCGTGTACCGGGCGCTCATGGAGTCTGCCGCTGCCGAACAGGGTGCGCGCCGTACCGCCATGAAGTCCGCGACCGATAATGCGAGTGAGATGATCACTACGCTGACACGCAGCTACAACCGTGCCCGTCAGGCCGCCATCACGACCGAGATCGCTGAGATCGTCGGTGGCGCTGCGGCACTCGAGGAGGCGTAGCGGCATGGCAGAGAACAAGGAGAATTCGCCCATGAACGTCGGACGTATCGTTCGCGTCGTCGGCCCGGTCATCGACGTGGAGTTCGCGCCCGATGCGATCCCCGCGATCCATACCGCGCTTGTCGTCGACGGCGAGACCGCGATCGGTGAAGTGCACCTGGTCGCCGAGATCCAGCAGCATCTGCCCGGCAACCTCGTGCGTGCCGTGGCCATGTCCTCCACCGACGGTCTCACCCGCGGTATGGAGGCAGTCGATAGCGGCGCACCGATCCAGATGCCTGTGGGTCCGTCGACGCTCGGTCGTATCTGGAACGTCGTCGGTCAGCCGATCGACGGTAAGCCGATGCCGGAGGTCGAGGCGTTCTATTCGATCCACCGCGGGGCTCCCGACTACGCGGACCTGGTGCCGACCACCGAGATCTTCGAGACCGGCATCAAAGTCGTCGACCTGCTCGAGCCCTACATCAAGGGTGGCAAGACGGGTCTCTTCGGCGGTGCTGGTGTCGGCAAGACCGTCATCATCATGGAGCTCATCAACAACCTCGCCATGCAGCACGGTGGTACGTCCGTGTTCACCGGTGTCGGGGAGCGTACCCGTGAGGGTACCGATCTCTACAACGAGATGACCGAGTCGGGCGTCATCGAGAAGACCGCGCTGATCTATGGCCAGATGAACGAGCCTCCGGGAGCCCGACTCCGCGTCGGTCTTGCCGGTCTGACCTCGGCCGAGTACTTCCGCGACCAGGGCCAGGATGTACTTCTGTTCATCGACAACATCTTCCGGTTCACCCAGGCAGGCTCCGAGGTATCCGCACTCCTCGGCCGCATGCCGTCCGCCGTTGGTTACCAGCCTACGCTGGCAACCGAGATGGGCGAGCTGCAGGAGCGCATCACATCCACCAAGAACGGCTCGATCACGTCGGTCCAGGCCATCTACGTCCCCGCCGACGACCTTACCGACCCGGCACCGGCCACGGCGTTCACGCACCTCGACGCCACGACCGTCCTCTCGCGTTCGATCTCCGAGCTCGGGATCTATCCCGCCGTCGACCCGCTTGCGTCGAGCTCGCGCGCGCTCGACCCGGCTGTCGTCGGCGACGAGCACTACCGTGTCGCACGTGGTGTCCAGGAGGTCCTCCAGAACTACAAGGACCTTCAGGACATCATCGCTATCCTTGGTATGGACGAGCTGACCGAGGATCAGAAGCTCGTCGTATCGCGTGCCCGCAAGATCCAGCAGTTCTTGTCTCAGCCGTTCCATGTGGCCGAGCAGTTCACAGGCATGCCCGGCAAGTACGTGAAGCTCGAGGACACCATCCGTGGGTTCGCCGAGATCATCGAGGGCAAGCACGACGATATCCCCGAGGGCGCCTTCCGCTATGTCGGCACCATCGAGGAAGCGCTTGAAGCTGCCGAGAAGATGAAGGCGACGGCATAATTATGGCCCGTACTCTGCTTTGCGAGATCGTCACGCCGGAGAAGATCGTCTACACCAATGAGGTGGAGATGGTCATTGCCCCGACTCTCGATGGCGAGGTCGGCATCCTGCCGCTCCACGCCCCGCTCGTCACGGTACTGCGGCCCGGCGAACTCCGGGTGCGGTACAACGACAGCAAGGACGTCGAGTGGTTCGCGGTCTCCGGTGGGTACCTCCAGGTCTATCAGGACAAGGTCATCGTGCTGGCCGATGCAGCCGAGCACGCATCCCGCGTGGATGTCGATCGTGCCCGTCAGGCCAAGGAGATCGCCGAGCGGCGCATGGCCGACATCAAGGCCAAGCCGCTCATGGAGCGCGAAGGCATCGATGAGTGCGAGACCGATCTGCGCTGGTGTGAGTTGCAACTCCAGGTCGCTGAGCGCCGGTCATAGGACGCTCCATAATCATATGATCCACCGCCGGGCGACGGGCCTTGAGGCCCGTCGCCCGGCGTGTATTCGGGCAGACTTTGTGACTCGTGGTGTCTATCCCGTGTCGGGTCGGCAACAGCGCGCCGCTTGCGTTGGCGCCTCTGCATCGTGTCGGTTACTCTGCTATGCATGGTTTCACTGAAAGAGTCCTCCACTATGCCCTCGATCATCGTAACCGGCGGTCGTCCACTCTCCGGACCCGTTCGTGTCGGTGGGGCCAAGAACTCCGCACTCAAGTTGATGGCCGCTGCCATCCTTGCAGCGGGGAAGTCCACCATCCACAACGTTCCCGAGATCAGTGACGTCGATGTGATGGCGCGGGTTCTCGAGGGTCTGGGTGTCCGCGTCACGCGCGACAGCCATGCGGTCGGCATCGATGCGTCTGCTATCACCTCGGTAGAGACACCCTACGAACTCGTCGCCCAGATGCGCGCATCGATCGTGGTGCTCGGGCCGCTGGTGGCCCGCTTCGGACGGGCTCGGGTGGCGATGCCGGGCGGTTGCAACATCGGCTCACGAAAGATCGACATGCACGTCCACGGCCTCGAGCACCTTGGTGCCGAGATCGTGTTCGAGCACGGTTACATCGATGCGCTGGCGCCCAACGGTCTCACCGGCGCGCAAGTCATCCTGGACTTCCCGAGCGTCGGCGCTACAGAGAATCTGCTTATGGCGTCGGTACTCGCCCGTGGTACTACCGTGATCGATAACGCTGCCCGCGAGCCCGAGATCGGCGACCTCGTGGATATGCTCGTTGGCATGGGTGCGCGCATCTCGGGTCGTGGCTCCTCGACGCTCGAGATACAGGGTGTGAGCGAGCTTGCGCCGGTGGAGCACACGACCATCGGTGACCGCATCGAGGCGGGGACGTTTCTCGTCGCGGGCGCGATGACGGGCGGTCCTGTGACCGTCTCCGGCTTCGACCCCGCACACCTTGAGATGCTTTTCACGAAGATTCGACTTGCTGGTTGCACGCTGGACGTCTGTGACGATTCGGTCACGGTGACGCGCTCCGGTCCCATACAGTCCGTCGACATCGCGACGCTGCCATATCCTGGGTTCCCTACCGATATGCAGGCGCAGTTCATGGCACTCATGGCCCGAGCAGAAGGGGACTCGGTCATCACCGAGAACGTCTTCGAGAATCGCTTCATGTTCGCCGATGAGATCAAGCGCATGGGTGCGGACATCGATATAGAGGGTCACCGTGCGCTCGTTCGTGGCGTAGAGACGCTGCAGGGCGCGCCGGTCGTCTGCCCCGACCTGCGCGGTGGCGCGGCGCTGGTGCTTGCCGGCCTGGTCGCCGAGGGCGACACCGTTGTGACAGACATCAGCCACATCATGCGAGGCTACGAGGACTTCACCGGGAAGCTCTCGGCGCTCGGTGCCGATATCAGGCTTACCGGGGAGTAGGAGGCGACTATGCTCGATCGTGGCGCGATCATGGAGATCATCCCGCACAGGGATCCGTTCCTGCTGGTGGATCGGGTGCTCGAGTTCGAGCCGGGCGTCAGTGCCGTCGCGGAGCTCGACGTTCGTGACGACGCATTCTGGGTGCCCGGTCACTTTCCGGGTCATCCGGTGATGCCGGGCGTGCTCATCGTCGAGGCGATGGCGCAGGTAGGGGCCGTCGCCTTGCTGTCTCGCTCCGAGAACGCAGGGAAGATCGTGTTCTTTGCGGGGATCGACCAGGTGCGCTTCAAGCGCCAGGTCTCGGTGGGCGACACGCTCACCATGCACGTCGCTATCACGAGGATGCGGGGCAAGGTCGGCTTCGGTGAAGCGAAGGCGCTGGTAGGGGATGCACTCGCGTGCTCCGGCCAGCTGATGTTCGCGGTAGAATAGTAAGGTTGTCCCGGCGCGATACGCGCGTCGGGCATGACATACGAGAGGACAACGATGGGACTCAAGGAACGGATCGAGAGTGGCGAGGCTGTTCTCGGCGTCGTCGGTCTCGGATACGTGGGCCTGCCGCTGGCGGTCGAGATGGCCAAAGCGGGACACAGGGTCATCGGACTCGAGGTGTCCGCCGAGAAGGTCGACCTCATCAATGCGGGAGAGAGCTACATCCCTGACGTCTCCACCGAGGAACTCGCTTCACTGGTGAGCGCAGGTCTTATCGAAGCCACCACTGACTTCTCACGTGCGGGGGACACGGACGCGATCGCGATCTGCGTGCCCACGCCGCTGAACGAGACCAAGGAGCCGGACACGTCGTACATGGTGGCGGCCACCCGGTCGATCACGCCGTATCTCCATCCGGACATGCTGATCACACTTGAGTCGACCACCTATCCGGGTACCACCGAAGAGGTCATCCAACCGATCCTCGAGTCGGGTGGTCTCAAAGTCGGGACCGATCTGTACCTGGCGTTCTCGCCCGAGCGTGTGGATCCCGGTAATCCGGTCTACCAGACCCGGAACACTCCCAAGGTCATCGGTGGTGTCACCCCTGCTTGCACCGAGCACGCACTTGCTCTGTACGGCAGGTATATCGACACCGTCGTTCCGGTAAGCTCCACCCGCGTGGCCGAGATGACGAAGCTGCTCGAGAACACCTTCCGCGGTGTGAACATCGCGCTCATGAACGAACTGCTTATGCTGTGCGAGCGCATGGGAATCAGCCTTTGGGAGGTCATCGAAGCCGCCAAGACCAAGCCCTTCGGTTACATGGCCTTCTATCCCGGCCCGGGACTGGGTGGCCACTGCATTCCGATCGACCCGTTCTACCTCTCGTGGAAGGCCAAGCAGTACGACTTCCGTACCGAGTTCATCGATCTGTCGGGTCGCATCAACGAGAACATGCCGTACTACGTCATCGATCGGCTGATGGACGCCCTGAACGTGCAGCGCAAGCCGCTCGCTGATTCCAAGGTGCTCATCTTAGGTGTGTCGTATAAGGCTGAGATCGACGATATGCGGGAGTCTCCGGCGATCCGCGTCGCCGAGTTGCTCGTCGAGAAGAATGCCGATATCAGCTACCACGATCCGTTCGTGGAGGCCTTCGAGGTGTCCGGTACGCCGGTCCCGTGGGTCGAGCTGACACCTGAGATCGTAGCCGCCGCCGATGTGGTGCTGATCATCACGGCCCACAAGGATATCGATTACTCGATGGTCGCCGAGAACGCGCAGCTCGTACTCGATACCCGCAATGCGCTTGCGGGTGTCCATGACCCGAAGGTGGTGCTTTTGTGAGTGGTGTGAATCCAGTCCGGATAGGTGTTGTCGGCTTTGGTTACTGGGGCCCCAACCTCGTCCGCAACGTACACAGGCTCGCTGACGCAGAGCTTGTGGCTGTGTGTGACGCCGCACCGGCCAATCTCAGTAAGTTCGAGGCGGCGTACCCCGGTATTCCCACTTGTGACAGCCTTGACGACATGCTTGGCATCCACAAGGTCGATGCGGTGGTCGTGGCGACCTCCGCACCGAGCCACTATTCGGTGGCCAAGGCCGTACTGGAAGCCGGGAAGCACTGTTTCGTAGAGAAGCCGCTCACACTTACGAGTGCCGATGCGGCCGATCTCGTGCGGATCGCCGAAGAGAACGATCTCGTGTTGATGGTCGGCCACCTGATGGTCTATCACTCGGCCGTGAACTTCATCAAAGATGTCATAGACTCGGGCGAGCTGGGCGACGTGCTCTATCTCTACGCACAGCGCCTGAACCTCGGCAAAGTGCGTACCGAGGAGAACGCGTTCTGGTCGCTTGCTCCGCATGACGTGTCAATCGTGAACTACCTGCTCGGCGAGGCGCCCGAAAGCGTCTCGGCCACTGGTGCCGCCTACATCAACAACGGTGTCGAGGACACGGTCTTCGCCAACCTGCACTTCGCATCGGGGCGTATGGCCAACATCCACGTCAGTTGGCTCGACCCGCACAAGACGCGTAAGTTCACCATCGTCGGCACGAAGAAGATGCTGGTCTTCGACGACATGGAAGCGACCGAGAAGATCTGGATCTACGACAAGGGCGTCGGTGCTCCTGCCGATGCAATGGGCTACGGCGAGGACCTGACTCTTCGGTTCGGCGAGATCAAGGCGCCGTTCCTTAAGATGGAGGAGCCGCTCTCGCTCGAGGTTCAGCACTTCCTGGACTGCTGTCGGAGTGGTGAACGTCCGCGTTCGAGCGGCCGTGACGGGCTCGAGGTCGTTCGTGTTCTGGAGGCTGTGGGAGAGTCGATCGCAGCCGGCGGTGCGCCGATCGACACGCGACTGGAGGACTGATGACTGCATACGTACATCCTTCGGTGAAGGTGGGAGAGAGTTTCTCGCCAGCGCCTTTCTGCGTGATCGATGAGGACGTCGTGATCGGTGACAACGTCACCGTTGGGTCGTTCGTGCACATCTTCCCCGGTGCGCGTATCGGCAGTGGTACGACTATCGGCGACGGGGCAATGGTCGGCAAGTCGCCGAAGCTCGCCAAGTCGTCGACCGCCAAGGGCGGTTCGCTCGAGGGACTCGTGCTCGGCGAGGACTGCATCGTCGGCAACCATGCGGTGCTCATGGCCGGTTCGACCTTCGGCTCGGACTGTGTCATCGCCGACGGAGCCGGTGTGCGCGAGCGTTGCACGGTCGGTGATCGCGTGGTGGTCGGCCGTAATGTGACGGTCGAGAACGACACGACGATCGGCAGTCGTACGCGGATACAGACCGGGGCGTACGTTACCGCATATGTGACCCTCGAAGAGGATGTGTTCATCGCGCCGATGGTCGTCACCACCAACGACAACTACATGGGGCGCACCGAGAAGCGCCTTCAGGAGATGCGTGGCTGCACGGTTCGGCGCGGCGCGCGCGTGGGCGGTGGCTCGCACATCCTGCCGGGCATCGAGATCGGCGAAGAGGCCTTTGTCGCCACCGGGTCCGTGGTCACGCGAGACGTACCGCAGCATGCAGTGGTCATGGGCGTGCCAGCGCGGCAGGTGCGCGAGGTCCCGGCCGAGGAGCTGCTCGAGAACCAGTGAACGGAAGCGTTACGGATGGGGCGGGCTTCCGCAGAGTCTCTTTCCGCATGTCACAATCTGATGTATTCCAACGGACACTATTTGATGGAGGAGTGCGCCATGGGTGTTCCACTACTTGATCTCAAGGCCCAGTACCGTGAGCTTCAGACGGAGCTCGACGCGACTATCGGCGACGTGATGGCCAATGCGGCGTTCATCGGCGGCCCCAAGGTCAAGGCGATCGAAGCAGCAGTCGCCGAGTACTGCGGCACCGCGCACGCCGTTGCCTGCGGCAACGGCAGCGACGCTCTTTTCCTGATCCTGGCGGCTATGGGTATCGGTCGCGGTGACGAGGTCATCACCACCCCGTTCACCTTCTGGGCCACGGCCGAGTGTATCCACCACGTCGGTGCAACGCCGGTCTTCGTCGACATCGAGCCGGGCACGTACAACATGGATGTCGCACAGGTCGAGGCGGCCGTTACGCCGCGCACCAAAGCGATCCTGCCGGTGCACATCTTCGGCCAGTGCGTGGATATGGACCCACTCCTCGAGATCGCGGATCGTCACGGCCTTGTCGTCATCGAGGATGCATGTCAGGCCATCGGCGCCACCTACAAAGGCAAGCGTGCCGGAGCTCTTGCGAGTGCGGCTGCGTTCTCGTTCTTCCCGAGTAAGAACCTCGGGTGCGCCGGTGATGGTGGCATGATCACCACCGACGATGCCGAGCTTGCCGCTCGTGCGCGTAAGCTCGCAAGTCACGGGACGAGCAAGAAGTACTTCCACGACGCCTTTGGTGCCAACTCGCGCCTCGATGCGCTCCAGGCGGCGATCCTGCTGGTGAAGCTGCCGCATCTCGACCGCTGGAACACTGAGCGGCGCGCGGGTGCTGCGATATACCGCGAGCTTCTTGCAGATGTAGCCGGTCTCGAGTTGCCGGTCGTGCGCGACTACGGCGATGCCGTGTTCCACCTCCATATCGTCAAGGCCGATAGTGCCGAAGCCGCCGAGACGGTCATGGGTGCGCTCAAGGAGGCTGGCATCGGTACCGCACTCTACTACCCGCTCGCACTTCATGAGCAGGAGGCGTTCGATCACGTCGCAGGCTACGTGCGCCCCTCGCTTCCGGTAGCCGAGTCGTGCGACGCTCGCACATTCGCCCTGCCGTGCTTCCCGGGTATTACCCGCGAGCAGATCGAAGAGGTAGTGGCTGTCGTCAAGGGAGCTCTGGCCTAACCGATGCGTGTCGTTTCAGTCGTAGGGGCGCGCCCCCAGTTCATCAAGGCGGCGTCCGTGTGCCGTGCGCTTCGCGAGCGCCACGAAGAGATCCTTGTCCACTCGGGTCAGCACTACGACTACGGGATGTCAGACGTGTTCTTCGAACAGCTCGGTATCCCTGCGCCCGACTACAATCTCGCAGTGGGCTCCGGTGGTCACGGACGACAGACGGGTGAGATGCTCGGACTGCTCGAGGATCTGCTGATCGAGCGGAAGCCGGACGTCGTGCTCGTTTATGGCGACACCAACACCACACTTGCTGCAGGTCTTGCCGCGGCCAAACTCGGCATCCCGGTCGCGCACGTGGAAGCGGGGTTGCGCTCGTTCAACCGTTCTATGCCTGAGGAGATCAACCGGGTGCTTGTCGATCACATCTCGGCGCTGCTGCTCTGCCCTACGACCGCCGGGGTCGATAACCTGCGTGCCGAGGGCATCACCGAGGGTGTGTCGCTCGTGGGCGACGTCATGCTCGATACTGCGCGCTTTTTCGGCGAGTCGGTGGACGCCGCACCAGTGCTCGGGCGCTACGGGGTGGAGCCGGATGGATACTTCTTCGCCACGGTCCACCGTGCAGGGAACAGTGACGATCCGGAGAAGCTCAGCGCGATCGTGGATGCGTTCAGGACTCTGGACAGGCCAGTGGTATGGGCGATCCACCCTCGCACTCGCAAGAATCTCCAGACGTCCGGTCTCGACGCGGTCGTGGAAGCATCTGACTCCATCATCGCGATCGAGCCGGTTCCGTATATCGATACGGTCGCGCTGCTGCGTTCGGCAAGCGCTTTGCTCACCGATTCGGGTGGGATGCAGAAGGAGGCATACTTCTTCGGCGTTCCGTGTGTGACGCTCCGCGATGAGACCGAGTGGGTCGAGACGGTGGAGCTTGGCTGGAACACGCTTGCCGGTGCCGATACTGACCGGATAGTCGCAGCTGCGACGACGCGGGTCAGACCCGATGCACGGCCGTCCGTCTACGGTGACGGTCATGCAGCCGAGGCGATCGTGGAAGTGCTCGAACGATTCCATGGAGGCACGTGATGACTGAGTCGACCGCCACGGGTGGCCGTGTTTGGATAGATATGACCAATTCGCCGCACGTACTCGTGCTGCGGCCGCTGATCGATGAGTTCCAGCGACGTGGCTGGGACGTCACGGTCACCGCGCGGGAGTTCGCGCAGACGCTGCCACTGTTGGAGCGCTTCGGTATCCCGCACACGGTCATCGGCCGTCACCGGGGCAGGCACATGTGGGCGAAGGCGTGGGGTATGGCCTCACGGACGCTCCAGATGATCTCGTTCGGTAGAGGGAAGGGCTTCGATCTTGCTTTGTCGCATGCGAGCAACGATCTTCCCGTCGCCGCGAGGATGCTGGGCATCCCGCATGTCACGATGTTCGACTACGAGTTCGCGAAGCTCTCGCACTCGATCAATGTGCGCTTCTCGACCAAGGCGCTTGTCCCGGACGCCATCAGCGTCGAGGCGCTTGCTCCGTACGGTGGGACTACCGAGAACGTGGACCGGTATCCGGGCCTCAAGGAGGAGTACTACCTCGCGGACTTCGAGCCGGATCCGTCGGTCCTGGAGCAGTTGGGTCTGGATCCTGCCAAGATCATCATCGTCCTGCGGACCCCGCCAAGCATGGCGGCGTATCATCGCATGGAGAACCCGGTCTTCGACGATGTCCTCCGGGCTATCGCCGCACGCGAGGATACGCAGGCTGTGGTGCTGCTGCGCACCCCCGATCAGCGGGCGGGTGTGGACGCGATCGGTGCGACCAACCTGGTCATCCCGGAGAAGGTTGTGGATGCCCAGAGCCTCATCTACTACGCCGACGTCGTCGTCTCCGGTGGCGGTACGCTCAACCGGGAGGCTGTAGCGCTCGGTACGCCCGCGTATACCGTATTCCAGGGTGTGATGGGAGCGGTCGATAAGGGCCTTATCGCCGATGGTCGTCTGCGCCAGCTCTCCTCTGCAGACGACCTCACTCTCGAGAAGAAGCCGGCTGGAAGTGTTCGGACGAAACATGATGTCGGCGACCTGGTCGATCGCATCACCGCTGTGGCGAAGCGAACCAGGGGGAGCGTCTAGGATGGGCAAGCACTCGGCACATCGAAGTTCGGCTTCTTCGCGACGTCGCCGGGTGGCTGATCGTCCTGCGCAGATCGACCGACTCCAGCCCGCGTCACGGTCCAGTGAGACACCGGGGGAGCAGAAGAGGCGCCATCGCGAACTGACACCGACCCAGCGCGGACAACGGACACGGAAGCGCAAGAAGACCCTCATGGGCTGCCTGCTTGTGGTCGTCGTGTTCGCGGTCCTGGGTGCGGTGGGGTCGTACGTCTTCCTGAGCGATGTCGCGCGTCGTATCCAGCCTACAGATGAGATGGATCCCGCTATCAGCGCTGCTCTCGAGTCCGAGGAGTCCGTCGTGCGGGGGGATCCCTTCTATATGGTGATCCTGGGCGTTGACAACCGTGAGGGCGAGACGGTGGCCCGTTCGGATACCCTGATCGTCGTCCGAGTGGACCCGCCGGCACAGTCGGCGACACTGGTCTCGATACCGCGCGACACGCGGGTACAGATCCCCGGCCACGGCAAGCAGAAGATCAATGCGGCCATGGCGTTGGGAGGTCCGGCGCTCGTGATCGAGACCGTCGAGGAGTTCACAGGGCTACCGATCACCCACTACGCCGAGATCGATTTCAACGGATTCAAAGAGATCGTCGATGCGCTCGATGGGGTGACGGTGAATGTGCCGGAGAAGATCCAGGACCCGAAGGCGGGCAACTACGATCCTGAGGCCTACACGATCTATCCCGGCGAGCAGCGACTGACGGGGGCACAGGCCCTCACGTTCGTCCGTTCCCGCGAGTTCCCGGACGGTGACCTGACGCGCATCAAAAACCAGCAGATATTCATCAAGGCGCTGTTGAAGCAGAGCCTGCAGTTCAGTAACACTCTGCGTCTGCCTGCACTCGTCAATGCTGTGGCGGACAATATCACCACCGATATGTCGCTCACCGAGTTGCTCAGCCTTGCCAACGACATGAAGGCAATGGATGACGAATCGCTCATGACAGCGTCGATGCCGGGTGAACCGCAGTACATCGGCGGAGTAGCGTATGTGATCGTCGACGAGGATGCGTTCGCCACTCTCATCGATCGAGTCTCGCAGGGACTGTCGCCTGAGCCTGATCCTGACGAGGAGTCGGTCTCACTCGTTCCCTCGGAGGTCAGCGTGACGGTACGCAACGGCGCCGGGATCGAGGGCGTCGCCTCCGATGCTGCGAGTCGACTGACCGCTGCTGGTTACGGGGTCGGTGAGGTCGGCAATGCGAATCAGTTCGTGTACGACGAGACGTTGATCGTGTATACAGAGGACGCGGTTCAGGCGAGTGCGGTGAAGGACTCGCTTGGGTTTGGCAGGGTAGTCGCTTCGCGAGGGATGTATGCGTTCGATACAGACATCCTCGTGGTGGTCGGCAAGGACTGGGAGAGCCTGACAGGTGCCCGCTAAGTGTCCTGGATTGTCGGTGCCAGTACCCGAGGGTAGTATCGCTAGTAGCACGTGGCGTACTCGACCGAATCGTGTCGTAGTGACACCACTGGAGGTGCAGGCTACCATGAGCCGACTTCATCGCTTGGCAACTCTTCCCGGGGCACTCTCCGCTATCTTCGCTATCACTCTCTTGGCTGGGCTGCTCTCGCCGGGTCTCGCCTCTGCTGAGACGATGTTCACCATCACGGGGCACGGTTACGGGCACGGTATCGGGATGAGCCAGTACGGTGCCTGCAGCCTCGCTGCTCGCGGCTGGAGCTACTCCGACATCCTGTGCCACTACTATCAGGGCACGACGGTAGGCTCGCTCGGTTATACGGCCGGCTCCAATGCCGAGACGGTCATGCGTGTCGCACTCGAGAAGAGCGATGTGTCTGATGCTTGGTGGACTGTTCGCGCCAACGAGGGCGAGCTGTGGATCAGCTGGGATGGTATGCGCGAGGGGCAGTATCTCAAGATCCCCTGTGGTCTCTCCTACACCTTCTTCGTCGAGAATGGGCAGATCAACGGGCGTGATCAGAATCGGGATAGGTGGCAGGTATTCACCGGGGCATCGTGGGTGCAGGTATGGGAGCGCGACACATCCCAGCCGCACGGTAGTGGCCTGGTCCAGGTGATCGACCCGTCCGGCCCGTTCAGTCGGAGCAACATCTTGTATCCCGGCTCGATCCGGTTCGACCGCAGCACGGTCTCAGCCTCACTCTATGCGCGGAACTATGTGTATATGGAGGACTATGTCAGGTGCGTCGTGCCGCGAGAGTCTCCTGCGTCCTGGCCGGTCGAGTCACTCAAGGCGCAGGCGGTGGCTGCACGCTCGTATGCGTATATCAGTCGCAAGCCGAGCTCTTCGTATGACGTGTACTGCACCACCAGCTCGCAGGTGTACAACGGCTGGGGCGCCTGGACGGCGGCTGGTGGCAACGAACGCCATTCCGATGATAGCGATGTCGATCCTGCCGTCGCCGCAACGTCAGCACAGGTCGTGAAGCACGGATCGAGCGTCATACAGACGTTCTTCTTCTCCACCTCGGGTGGCTATACCGAGAGCATCTCCAACGTATGGCCGGGTGCCACGCAGCAGCCATACTATACGGCTGTGCCGGACCCTTGGGAGCATGAGGCTGGTTCCTCTCGCCATAGCTGGGGGCCGTACGTCTACTCGGCCACGCAGGTGAGAGACAAGCTGATCGCGGCCGGGATACCGTCCACGAGGCTGCCGACGATCATCACGCAGATGAAGGTACTCAAGCGCGGGATCTCGGGTCGCGTGATGGAGCTACAGATCGTCGGCCTCGGTGGATCCTATACGCTGTCCGGGTCCACCGACATGAACCGGGTGCGCAACGCGCTTTGCATGTCCAAGGACACGTGGTTTTATGTGGATGCCATCACCGGGCGGGTGTCGGGCGACAGCCGTTATGAGACAGCCGTCGAATTCAGTCAGTCCTTCTCGTCTTCGAGCTCGGTCGTTATCGCCAACGGAGCACGTTATGCCGATGCACTCACCGCGTCGGGCCTTGCGGGGGCACTCGACGCACCCATCCTGCTGACTCGGACCGACGCGGTTCCGGATGAAGTGCTTGCCGAGATCAAGCGGCTGGGGGCGACGAGGGTGTACGTCGTAGGCGGACCTACTGTGGTCGGTGCCGGGGCTATCGCCGATCTTGCGGGCCTTCCATCGGTCGGGTCGGCCGGGGTCGAGCGCATCTACGGCAGCGACAGATACGAGACCGGACTGCGGATCGCCGAGCGGATCAAGCAGATCAAGGGTGCGTCGTACTCCGGCACCGCGATCGTCGTGTCGGGGGAGCGGCTTGCCGACGCGATGGCCGCCGCCCCCTGGGCGTACCGCGCCGACACGGCGGTCATTCTCGTTCGGGCAGATGGCGTCCCATCGTTCTCCAAGGAGGCGGTGACCGCAGTCGGGGCGACGTGGGCGCAGGTCGTCGGCGGTACCAGTGTGATCCCCGATGCCGTCAAGGCGTCCCTCGGAGTGACCTGCAAGCGGGTCGCGGGTGGCGCTGACAGGTACGAGACCGCCTCTCAGCTTGCCGAGTATATCGTGAGTTTTGCGGGCTTCAAGTGGGATACCGTGCACGTCGCATCGGGAGAGTCGCTCGTCGACGCGCTCGCTGGTTCTTCTTTTGCTGCTCGTAATAGTGGTCCGATGCTCTTTGCGCGGCAGTACTCGCTGCCATCCACGAGTTCCGGGCAGTTGACTGCGCACAAGACGGCGGTGGACGCCGTGTGGATGCTCGGAGGTCCAACCGCGCTGAACAACGTCGTAGAGGCTGATATCGAGCGAAGCCGGGAGTGACTCGGCCGGTAAGGGGTCTGTGTATGCGTGCATCCGGTCGCGTGATCGCCGTCGTCACCCTTTTGGTCGCTGCCATCGTCATCGTCCCGGTGCCAGCGCACGCGCTGACCACGATGTCGGTGGCCGTGGTGAAGACCGATACCGCAGAAGGGACCCGCAACTATGTGACGGGTTCTTATCTGAATGGATCGGGTTACTACGAGACCAGGGTCAACAACCTGGTCGATCTGCTCGGGCGCGAGTTCTCTGATGTCGTCACGATCGGGGACGCGGAGCTTGCCAGCCTGTCGGCGCTCGAGCGCTACGACGTGATCGTGTTCCCTCGGACTCTTGCGCTTACTTCAGCACAGCGCGCTGCGGTGCTGAAGTACGTCACGCGCGGCGGGGGAGCGGTTGGTCTGTTCGGTTTCTCGCGATGGGCGCAGGATGCCGATAGCACGTACGGCTACACGCCATTCCTTGGTATGTCCGAGGCACCCGGTGTCTATCTATGGCCGCCGAGCAGCAATCAGCTCAAGGTGTGGGAGTGGGGTGAGGTCTCGGAGCTGATCGGATTGTGGTTCTTTAACGACCCGCTCATGTATTCGTCGTGGCAGGCTGTCGGAAAACCCACCTCGACGCACTGGATCCTAGACCAGACGGCCGAGGATGTCGGTCGCACAGAAGTGTCGCTCAAGGTGGAGGCGGCGGACTACAACGAGACGATGCTTTCGCTGCCAGGGGCGATCGGTGTCACACCGCTCATGACCTACGGGACCAAAGCCAACAGCGACTCGCGAGACGACGTTCTGGACAGCACAGCGGCCGCAGCCGCACACGAGTACTACTCGGGCAGGTTCGTCTACTACGGCTTCCAGCTCTACGATGTCGCCTCGGGATGGCTCAAGTCCGATCCGGCCGATCAGTTGATGGCGGGACGACTCCTGGTGAACTCCGTCAAGTGGGCTGCCAGCGCTGAGGGGTTCGTGGACAACGCGAAGCAGGTTTCGCTGACCGGTGAAGGGTGGACGTCCAAGGGGATTCTGTGGGTGCGACCCACCATTACCAACAGTGGCGGTATCTCGCTTCTCGGTCCCATGCGGATCGGGGTCTATACACCATCCGGTGCTGTCTTCGGGTCGTATCAGGCGTACGCACCGCACAATGTCCCGCTGCCACCCGGCGCATCGTATACCCACGACAGCTTCCAGGTGCCTGTAGGGTCATCGCCGCAGGCCGGAACATGGAGGGTGCGCCTGACCTACCGTTACTGGGACTACCTGCAGGGTGGCGTGGTCGAGGCGTACCGGGACATGTCTTTCTCATCAGATGGGACCAGCCTGCGGTTGGCATCGCTCGGGCCTGTGATCAGGCCCGGTGACCCGCCGCCTCCGAGTAACGCTCATCTCTCGCAGCCCTTCGTGCCTGCGAACCTGAGTGTCAACAAGCCGTTCACGGTCACGGGATTCGTCGATAAGGCTGCTGCGACCGGCCCGATCAAGCTGCTCTTCTATCAGAACATCGGCGGCAGATGGGTACTCCAGAAGACGGTCTACGCCAGGTGGAGTGGGTACACCGATACGGTGACCAAGTACCTTGCCGACGTTACCGTGCCCTACGAGGGCACATGGCGGATCGGTGCTTCATACGGTGGCAACGAGACCTACGCATCCTCGTACATGTATCGCGATATCACGGTCGGGCCCAAGTCGAGCGCCAACCTGTCGACACCCTATGTGCCAGCGGATGTCCGACGGGGGAGTGCCTTCGGTGTCACTGGATTCGTCGACCAGGCTGCCGCCAGCGGCCCGATCAAGCTGCTCTTCTATCAGAACATCGGTGGCAGATGGGTACTTCAGAAGATCGTCTACGCCAAGTGGAGCGGGTACACCGATACGGTCACCAAGTATCTCGCCGATATCGTGCTCCCGTATCAGGGAACCTGGCGGATCGGCGCTTCATATGGCGGCAATAGTGTGTATGCGGCTGCATACATGTATCGTGACATCACAGTAGGAGCGGCGCGTTGAGATGGAGTCTGGCTCAGCTAAGATGAGGGTGTACATCTTCCGACAAAGGAGAGAACCAGCATGGTGAAGAGGATGAGGCCCCTCCTCGTCGCAGTGGGTGTGGTGACGTTGCTCGTGAGCCTGGCTCTCTTCGGCGTGCTGCCGACGGCTGCGACTGCGGCGACGGCCAGTGGCTTTTCTGAGCCGTTCACTCCGGCGGCCATCGCAGTCAACAAGCCGTTCACGGTCACGGGGTTCGTCGATAAGGCTGCTGCGACCGGCCCGATCAAGCTGCTTTTCTACCAGAACATCCGTGGGAGCTGGGTACTCCAGAAGACCGAGTATGCCAGGTGGAGTGGATACACCGATACGGTGACCAAGTACCTCGCCGACGTTACCGTGCCCTACGAGGGCACGTGGCGGATCGGTGCTTCATACGGTGGCAACGAGGCCTACGCATCGGAGTACAAGTACCGTGACCTGCAGGTCGGAGCAAAGCTCAACGCCAACGCAACGGGTCCTATGGTTCCGTACTGGCTCGTGAAGGACAAGCCGTTCACGGTCACGGGGTTCGTCGATAAGGCTGCTGCGACCGGCCCGATCAAGCTGCTCTTCTACCAGAACATCCGTGGGAGCTGGTACT
>JAVERH010000140.1:0-5731 GCA_034007245.1 Coriobacteriia bacterium
GTCGAGGAAGGCGGATATCGCCGCCTCAGCAACTCCCCGAAAGAACTCATCGAGATCTAGAAAGGCTCATCTGATGTCTGTTGCTACCAATCAGTTCAAGACCGGCATGTGCATCATGTATAACGACAAGATGTGGGTCATCGTGGACTTCCAGCATGTCAAGCCGGGCAAGGGCGGCGCTTTTGTGCGCACCAAGCTGAAAGAACTCAAGAGCGGACGTGTGAACGAGATCACGTTCCGTGCGGGCGAGAAGGTCGAGGATGTGCGAGTCGAGCAGAAGCGCCTCCAGTATCTCTATGGTGATGGCGCGGCGTTCCACTTCATGGAGACTGAGACCTACGAGCAGTTCGAGATCCCCGCTGACTTCGTCGGTGAGACAGCTAAGTGGCTCAAGGAGAACGATGAGGTCCAGATCGTTTACGCCGGAGGAGAGATGATCGGTGTAGAGCCGCCGATGTTCGTTGAACTGAAGGTCACTGAGACCGATCCGGGCTTCAAGGGCGACACGGTACAGGGCGGTACGAAGTCCGCGACTCTTGAGACTGGTGCGGTCGTTCAGGTACCGATGTTCGTCGAGCCGGGCGAGACTCTAAAGATCGATACACGCGACGGATCCTATATCACCCGCGTGTAGCCTCGGCTATACTGTTTCGACCGAACCGCGAGGGGGGTGACCCCTTCGCAGGGTTTCCGCCTACCCACTGGAAGGACGGTGCCATGCGACCGATCAAGATCACGGATACGACGCTGCGCGACGCCCACCAGTCTTTGTGGGCGACACGCATGGAGCTTGGCGACATGCTGCCGATCCTGCCGAAGATGGATAAGGTCGGGTACTGGTCACTCGAGATGTGGGGTGGAGCGACGTTCGACGCCGCACTGCGCTTCCTCGACGAGAACCCGTGGGACCGCCTGAGGATTATCAAGCAGCACTGTCCCAGCACCCCGCTACAGATGCTGCTCCGCGGCCAGAACCTCGTCGGCTACAAGCACTACAGCGACGAGATCGTCGATAGGTTCGTCAAGGCGTCGTACCGCAACGGTATCGAGATATTCCGTGTGTTCGATGCGCTGAACGACATCCGCAACGTCGAGTCCTCCGCACGGGCGATCAAGGAGGCCGGTGGTCACTTCGAGGGTGCCATCTCCTATACGGTGAGCCCGGTCCATACGCTCGACACCTACATCGAGTACGCGCAGCAACTCAAGGACCTTGGTGCAGATACGATCTGTATTAAGGATATGGCCGGTATGCTCACACCCTATCGGACCGAGAAGATGGTGCGTGCGCTGAAAGACGAGGTCGGTCTGCCGATCCACGTACACTGCCATTACATCGGTGGTATGGCGCCAATGAACTATCTCAAGGCTGCCGAGGCAGGTGCAGACATCATCGATACTGCGGTGGTCGCGCTTGCGTTCGGCAACAGCCAACCGGCCGTCGAGATGATCGTGGCTGCACTCAAAGAGAGTCAGTATGACAGTGGCCTGGACCTCGATCTGCTCTTTGAGATCGCTGAGTACTGGGAGAACATCCGCAAGGAGAAGCACCTGAAGCGCGGTGTGACGTCACTGCTGCACATGGAAGTCTTCAGCCACCAGGTCCCGGGTGGCATGATGAGCAACTTCATCAGCCAGCTGGAACTGCAAAACGCGAAGAGCCGACTGCCCGACGTGTTAGCCGAGGTACCTCGCGTGCGTGCCGAGGTAGGGTATCCGCCGCTGGTGACACCGATGTCACAGATCGTCGGCACCCAGGCTGTGATCAACGTCCTGACCGGCAAGCGTTGGTCGGTGATACCGTCGGAGATGAAGGACTATGTGCGTGGCCTTTACGGCAAAGCACCGGGGCCGATGGACGTTGACATCGTCGCCAGGGTACTTGGCGACATCGAGCCACTGTCGGCCGATATACGGCCGGGATCGCTTGTGACCACCACCTACGATGAGGTGGCTGCAGAGATCGGCGATCTTGCGAAGACCGAGGAAGACGTGCTGATGTACGCGCTCTTCCCCAACGAGGCGCGTGCGTTTCTCGAGAAGCACCGTCACGGCGCTGAAGGTGCCGTATTCATGACCGGACTCGAGATCGATAGCGCCAGGGAGGACGACGCCGTGAATGTGAATCAGATCGCTGAGCTTGTGAAGCTCATCGAGGCATCCGATGTGACCGAGATCATCGTCGAGGAGGGTGACGCGCGTATCCAGGTTCGCAAAGGATATGGGACAACCCAGACGGTCACTACGCCGATTCATCCGGGGCCCGCCGCGGTGCCGCTGCCTGCCCCCGAGTCGCCGCAGGTGCTCGAGGATGATGTCACGGGAGGTCGCCCTGCGTCGTGGCGTGCGGTCGTCGCGCCGATGGTCGGTACCTTCTACTCTGCTGGAGCTCCCGGGGCCGATCCGTACGTGGCCGTGGGTGACACGATCACCAAGGGCCAGGTGCTGTGTATCCTCGAAGCAATGAAGCTCATGAACGAGATCACAGCAGAGGAGGCGGGTGTCGTCCGCGAGATCGCAGTGGAGGATGCCCAGCCTGTCGAGTACGGTACCGTCCTGTTCTACTACGAACCGGTCGCGTAGTGGCAGCGATCAAGACCATACTCATCGCCAATCGTGGTGAGGTCGCACTGCGCATCGTACGTGCGTGCAAGGAGATGGGCATCCGCTCGGTCGCTGTATACTCCGAGGCCGATCGGGACTCGCTTCACGCGCGTATGGCCGATCAGGCAGTCTGCATCGGTCCGGCGTCCTCGTCGGCGAGTTATCTGAACGTGCCCAATATCATTTCGGCAGCGCTCATCTCGGGTGCGGATGCGGTTCATCCGGGATACGGGTTCCTAGCCGAGAACGCCGCGTTCGCTCGTGCGTGCGCGGACTCGGGACTCATCTTCATCGGTCCGTCGCCTGATGCTATCGAGCGGATGGGTGACAAGGCTACTGCCCGTACGACGATGATGACTGCGGGTGTGCCATGCGTACCCGGAAGCGATGGCGTCGTGGAGTCGGCGGACGAGGCGCTCGTCTTTGCGCGCGAGGTCGGGTTCCCCGTGCTGATCAAGGCGTCCGCCGGAGGTGGCGGCAAGGGTATGCGTGTCGCCAACGACGAGAGCGAGCTGGCACACAACTTCAGAGCGGCCAAGACCGAGGCTGCTGCGGCGTTCGGCAACGATGCCGTGTACCTGGAGCGTTATCTCAGCCGCCCCCGGCACATAGAGATACAGGTGCTCGCCGATACTCACGGTAACGCCGTCTATCTCTACGAGCGCGACTGCTCAGTCCAGCGCCGTCACCAGAAACTCATCGAAGAGGCGCCGAGCCCGGCTCTCTCGCAGGAGCTTCGTGAAGCCATGGGTGCGGCAGCCCTCAAGGCTGTCCGTGCGGTCGACTACGTGAATGCAGGTACGGTGGAGTTCCTTCTGGACACCGACGGCAGCTTCTACTTCATGGAGATGAACACCCGCGTGCAGGTGGAACATCCGGTGACCGAGCAGATCACCGGTGTCGACATCATCAGAGAACAGATCACGATAGCTGCGGGCGAACCGATGAAGCATACGACGCAGGAGACGGTAGTGCTGCGCGGGCATGCGATCGAGTTCCGTATCAATGCCGAGGACCCGTTACATGACTTCCGTCCGCATCCGGGCCTGGTTGAGATATTCAACCCGCCAGGGGGCTTCGGTGTCCGGGTCGATAGCCACGTCTACGGTGGATACGTCGTCCCGCAGTACTATGACTCGCTTCTGGCCAAGCTCATCGTCTGGGGCGACACCCGCGATGAGGCCGTGGCTCGAGCGCGTCGTGCGCTGGATGAGTTCATCGTCGTCGGTATCCCAACGACCATCCCGTTCCATCAGTACGTGGTGGAGGAGCCGCACTTC
This sequence comes from Coriobacteriia bacterium, assembly GCA_034007245.1. Taxonomy (GTDB): domain Bacteria; phylum Actinomycetota; class Coriobacteriia; order Anaerosomatales; family Anaerosomataceae; genus Anaerosoma. Next base: position 3,885 of record JAVERH010000140.1, read on the forward strand.
GCTCGGGGCGAGGTCTATACTGACTACGTCGAGCAGCACGTCGCTCAGGACGACCTGGTCAGGTTCGCCACTGGCGTGCCTACGATAAAGGAGGGCCGTGATGTCTGAGGAGATCACATTGAACGGCATCGAGATCGCTCCCGGTGTGCTTGAGACGATCGCGCAGATAGCCGCGGAGTCGGTCGAGGGTGTTTCAAACATCGTCGCATCCAGCGGAGGTCTTGCCGGCCTGGTACCCAAAGGTGCCGCGCGCGGTGTGATCGTCGAGGTCGACGGGGATGGCGCGCTTGCCGCGAGCATCCACATCAGCGCGCTTTACGGCCGCCCGCTTCGTGGTGTGGCTACTGCCGTGCAGCGTGCGGTCACCGATGCGTTGCTCACGCACACCGGTCAGACGGTCGCCTCTGTCGACGTTTTCGTCGATGGCGTCGCCTTTCCGGAGCAGTGATGCGCGTGGGCGGCACGGTCAGCTGATGCTAGAGAGAACCCGCGCACGCCGCCAGGCGTTGCAGATACTGTATCAACGCGAGATCACCGGACAGGACGTCCAGGCGATCCTGGATACCCGTACGTACAACAACGAAGATGGGGAGCCGTCCGAGTACTCGCGGGGGCTTGCTCTTGGTACCGAGGTATATCAGGACGCGATCGATAGTGAGATTGAGGCGACCTCGCAGCACTGGTCGCTTATGCGCATGCCGTTCGTCGATCGCAATATCCTGCGGCTCGCCGTGTACGAGATTGTCTACGAGGATGAAATGCCTGCGTCTGTGGCTATCAACGAGGCTGTCGAGCTTGCCAAGGCGTACGGTGGCGATGACTCGCCTAAGTTCGTGAACGGTGTTCTCGGTAGGATCGCGGAGTTGCGTGGTGATGTCGTGGTAGTCGAACTCGACGAGCCGGAAGCATCCGTATCCGAGGGTGCCGACAGGGAAGGGGCATGATCGTTCATGGCGGATGAGAAGTATACGTTCGGGACCGCCAGGATCAGGCTCGAGGAGATAGCCGCCGAGGCAAGGAAGAAGGACACCTCCCTGGAGAAGAGCCTCGATCTACTCGAAGAGGGTGTTCGTCTCGCGAATATCTGCACCGAGCTCGTGGACCACACGGATATGAGTCCGCAGGCCGCCGACGCGGACGAGGGTGTGGGGACGGAGTGCATCGGACCGGAGACCGTGGATCCCGAAGCTGAAGCCGAGGGTACGGACACCGCGGTCGAGGCTGGTGTAGAGGACGAAGCCACCGATCACGCCGGGTGATACGATGAGACCCTACGGCTTGGCGATGCGGCCTCACCACCAGGAGCGTGCCTGACCAGTGATAGACTCACCTATTCTTGATTCGATCAGTGAACCGTCGGCCCTCAAGGACCTCGATCTCGACGAGCTTACACAGTTATCCGCCGAGATTCGGGAGACCTTGATCGCGACGGTATCGGAGACTGGTGGGCATCTCGCGCCGAATCTCGGCGTCGTCGAGCTGACGCTGGGGCTTCACCGTGCGCTCGACTGTCCGAAAGACCGCATCGTGTGGGACGTTGGACATCAGGCGTATGTCCACAAGCTCATCACGGGTCGGCAGGGTACGTTCTCGACCCTTCGTACGTATGGTGGTATGTGTGGTTTTCCCAAGCGTACCGAGAGTCCGTGTGATGTGCACGATGCGGGCCATGCGAGCAACTCGATCTCTGTTGCGTTAGGCCTCGCGCTCGCGCGTGATCTGCGCGGTACTGACGAGACGGTCGTTGCAGTCATCGGCGATGGGTCGCTCACTGGTGGGATGGCCTTCGAGGCGCTCGATCACGCTGGTCACGTCGGTGCAAAGCTCATCGTGCTGCTCAACGACAA
>JAVERH010000141.1:0-5621 GCA_034007245.1 Coriobacteriia bacterium
CAAAGTTCATCGTGAGCTACCTCAAGGAGATCTACGGCGACTACGCGACCGCCGAGAACGACTACGCGTACGACATGATGCCTAAGCTCGACGGCACCAACCACAGCCACATCTCTCTGTTCGAGACCATGGAGAGCGGTCAGATCGAAGGCCTGTTCCTCTGGGGTCAGAACCCGGCTGTCGGTGGCCCGAACTGCTCGCAGGAGCGCAAGGCCATGGCGAAGCTGAAGTGGATGGTCGCGATCGACCTCTGGGAGACCGAGACCTCCATCTTCTGGAGCGAGAAGGCCAACGTCGATCCTGCAACGATCGACACCGAAGTCTTCTTGCTCCCGGCTGCATGCCACTACGAGAAGTCAGGCGAAGTCGCAAACTCGGGTCGCTGGATCCAGTGGCGATATAAGGCCGTCGAGCCTCCAGGAGAGGCCAAGGACGACCTCGAGATCGCAAGCGAGATATTCCTCAAGATCAGGGAGCTGTACGAGGCTGAAGGTGGCGCCAACCCCGAGCAGATCACCAAGCTCAACTGGGACTACCTCGACGAGAACGGCCATGCCGACGTCCGCAGGGTCGCCCGTGCACTCAACGGCTACACCGTTGCTGACAACAAGCTTGTGGTGAACTTCACAAAACTGGGCGCCGACGGCTCGACTGCGTGTGGTAACTGGATCTACAGCGGCTACTACAACGTCGAAGAGACCTGGGAAGATCCGAGCACTCAGCCCACCGCAGCTCGCGACAACGTCGACAAGCCTGGTGACGGCCTCGAGAACCCTATCGGTTCGTACCTTGGCTGGTCGTTCGCCTGGCCGGTCAACCGCCGGATCATCTACAACCGTGCATCTGCTGACGCCGACGGCAAGCCCTACAACGCCGACAGGATCCTGGTCGCGTGGGACGGCGCCAAGTGGCTCCGCAACGACGTGCCGGACTTCGGCTGGACGAAGACTCTTCCTGACGGCACGAGTGAACAGATTCCACCGAACAAAACCGCGTTCATGATGAACAACGAAGGCGTCAGTCGACTCTTCGCAACCGGCAACGTAGATGGTCCGTTCCCGGAGCACTACGAGCCGTTCGAGTCGCCGGTCGAGAACCTGATGTCCGGCACGCAGATAAACCCGGCGGTCACCATCGTCGAGTCTGCTGCGAAGAGCCGTGGCACGAGCGAGGACTTCCCGATCGTCATGACGACGTTCCGCCTCACAGAGCACTGGCAGACCGGTGGTCTCACCCGTAACCTGCCGTGGCTTGTAGAGACCATGCCTAAGATGTTCGTCGAGATCTCCAAAGAGCTCGCCGAGCAGAAGGGCATCGTATCTGGCGACAACGTGGTCATCCAGAACAACCGTGGCGCTATCACGGCGTTCGCAATGGTCACCAACCGCATCAAGTCGCTCGATGTGGCTGGCAAGAAGGTTCACCAGATCGCCGCTCCGTGGCACTGGGGCTACGGCTCCACCTGCTCGGTGGGTGGTATGGCAAACGACCTGACCCCGAACGTCGGTGATGCCAACACCTGGATCCCCGAGTACAAGACGTTCCTGGTCGATATCCGGAAGCAGGAGGTGTGATAAATGGCTGAGACGGCGATTTTGTACGACAGTTCCAAGTGCACCGCCTGCAAGGGTTGCCAGGTGGCATGCAAGCAGTGGAACCAACTCCCCTCTCCGCTCACGAGCGAGGAGTACGAGTACACCAAGAGCTTCCAGGCACCGCTCGACCTCAGTCCCAACACGTGGTTGATCATCAACTTCGCTGAAGTGGACAAAGAGATCGGCATCGACTGGAACTTCATGCGCAACTCGTGCTTCCACTGCACCGAGGCCGCGTGCGAGATGGCTTGCCCGGTGGGCGCCATCACACACAAGGACGGCGGTGCGGTCGTCATCGATCAGGAGAAGTGCATCGGTTGTCGCTACTGTGTGGCAGCGTGCCCGTTCGGCGTTCCGCGCTGGGACGAGGCGAAGAACAAGACTTTCAAGTGCTGGCAGTGCTTCGACCGCACCTCGGCTGACCGTAAGCCCGCGTGCGTGACCACCTGCCCGACCGGAGCCCTCGAGTTCGGCGATCGCGCCGAGATGCTCGGAATCGCCCGGGAGCGCGTGGACCAGTTGAAAGCCGCCGGTCACACCAAGGCTGAGATCTATGGCGAGAACGAACTCGGCGGTCTCCACACCATCGTGGTGGCCCAGCGCGGTCTTGAGGCCCACGGCCTCATCCGCGACCCGAAGATCGGTGTCACCGACTTCTGGCAGTTCCTCAAGCCGCTTGGTGGTCTTGGTATCGGGGCAACCGTTGCAGGCCTCGGCCTCTCGTACCTCATGGCACTCGGCTACAAGCGTGGCGAGTACAGCTATGACGAGAAGACCGATACGCTGACCGTCAAGGAGGTGGAGTAATGAGGTATATCCAGAGGCATAGCGCTTTCGCGCGCGGTCTTCACTGGATCCATACCATCGCCTGCTTGTCGCTGTTCGCGACCGGACTGGTCCTCTTCATTCCATCCGTGGCAGCAGCAGTCGGTATGGCTACCGTACAGGGCGCGCGTGTCGTACACCGCGTCATGGCAGTCATCTTCATCGTGGCTCCGATCGCATCGATCATCATCAGCCCCAAGGGCTTTGTCCATCTGTGGAAGAGCCTGTTCTTCAAGTGGGACGCCGATGACAAGGAGTTCATGGCGAAGTTCTTCCCGTACCTGTTCTTCGGTGCGAAGCAGCACATGCCGCCGCAGAGGATCAACAAGTCGGGCCAGGGCGTGGCCGACGGTGCACTGATCTTCCTGTCGGTCTTCATCTCGATCACAGGCGTCATCATCTGGTTCCCCGAGTTGTTCAGCACGGGAATCGTGCGGTGGAGCATCATGCTTCACTCGGGCTTGATGATCCTTATCGGGGTCTTCATGTGCGCGCACATCTACCTCGGCGCAGGTATCTTCCAGCCGTACCGTGGCTCGGGCAAGCTGATGTACGGCAATGGCCGTGTCAGCGAGTCCGATGCTCTGTACCACTGGGGCACCTGGGCAAAGGAGGAGTTCCAGAAGGGCGACAACATCATCGTGGAGTGACTCCACAGGTCGTCTGGATAGCACGAAGGGCCGGATCCCGATGGGATCCGGCCCTTCGTCTTGACGCAACCGACCGCAGTCGTGTGACCTACTCACGATCGACTGAGCCGGGATCCCCGCAGTCCTGATGACTGCATCAGAAGATAGTCCTCCGGGCCTATCGACCCCGAAGATGCGAGGAGGCGGCCCCTGGGGACCGCCTCCTCCGTACCCCGCGCAGTCGGACTGCGCGAAGAACCTCGGATCGCGCTACTCCGTACCAGCCTCGGTACCACCGGTCGTGGGAATGTCGTCACGCGGACCGACATTCTCGCCCGACACATCATCGATCCCGCGATCGATGAACTTGATCATGTTCTCTTCGCTCGCGGCGCCAGCAAGACGATCGAGCTCGTTGCCATCAGCATCGAGCAGGACGAACGTGGGAGTGATGAACACGCCGAACTCATCAGCCTGTGCCAGGCCCTCGGTGGTCGACACGTCGATGAGCTCGAACTTGTAGATGCGCCCCTCGTACTCTTGCCGAAGCTTCTCGATCGTCGGCTTCATCGAATTACAGAACGGACACTCCGGGTCAAAGAACTCGATGAAGTGCAATGGTGCCTTGTCCTCGGTTGCCGTCTCCCCGCAGCCGGCAAGCCCTGTGAGGAGCATCGCCGCTACAGCCAGCGCAAGCACCATAGTCGCTACTCGCTTCATAACATCCTCCTAGTCGCGCCGCACATGCGCGGCATGTCACTCCTACTGTCCTGCCTGCCCTTGATACAACGCATCGACCTCGTCCATCATCTCCTGCACGTCACGCGGCTCATTGAGGCCGGTATGCTGGGTGTAGACGATGGCACCATCCTTGTCGATCAGAAAGCTCCAGCGGTTCGCGATCTTGGTCCGAATGCTAAACGCGCCATACGCCGGCATCACAGTACGATCCCAGTCCGAGAGCAGGTCGAATGGCAACTCAAGCTGCTTGCGGAACTCAGCGTCCGATGCCCACCCATCCGCGCTTATCCCAAAGACCTCCGTGTTGCGATCCTGGAAGAACTGGTAGTTGTCACGGTACCCGGACAACTCGCCTTCTCAAACCGGTGTGAAGTCTGCAGGGTAGAAGACCAGGACCACGTTGCTGACGCCCGCGTAGTCCGAGAGCGCGACCGTGGACTGATCCTGGTTCTTCAGTCGAAAATCAGGGGCGACGACACCGACTTCCAGCCCATTCTGCTCTCCGTACTCACTATCCGCCGTCGACGTCCCTCCATCAGTACAACCACCGATCGCAAGAGACGCGATCAACGCAACCGCTACGAGGAGGACGACCGGTTTTATCCTCATACCCCATCACCCCTTGCGTACGTGTAAACTAACTATGTAGGCCTACTCGTCATTGTACCCCCGTCGCGCGGCATCCGGCAGATGTATACCAGCGCCCCATGGGTGAGTCGGCCAGGCAAGGTGGCATGTGGATTCCATTGGAGGAACTATGAGCAACGCGGCTCGCGTAAAAGCTATAGATCACTACATCGCCGTTCGGCCCGACCTGGAACAGCAACTGCGTTTCTTCGCAGCACTCTGGGACGCGCAAGATGGGTTTGCGGCAGAGACCGTACCGTACGAGGCGGCTTCGACCGAGGATACCGAGAATGCACTCTATCAAACGCGAACCCTTTTCTCACTCTCGGCACCAACCATCCCGCTCGAACCCTACCAGACTGCGGTCCGTACGATAGCAGAGCTCATGGCAGACCGTGCGGGACTGCCGGAGGAGCAGTCGCAGGCGCTAAGCGAATGCGATATCGCCGGAGTCATCACTGAAGAGTCGCTCGCGTCGATGCTTTCCGGGATCGATGCGTTCGTGACCCGCATCGCCACGGAACTTGATGATGAGCGATTGAACGAACCGTTGTTGACGTTCATCGTATCCGAGGCAGTGACCCCGTTCCTGCGCGAGCCTGCAGCAGCAGCCGTCAAAGCCGCCGGCAAGTACGACTGGCAGCAGTGGGACTCCGGGCTCTGCCCCGTCTGCGGTACACCGGCATCGTCCGGGGTCGTTCGGGACGAAGGCAACCTGCAGGGCGGACGCAGGTGGCTCAGCTGTCCCACCTGCCGCACACAATGGGAGTACGCACGCGTCAGATGCGCCCGATGTGGTCAGCGATCGCATGACAAACTCGAGTACCTCTACGACGAACAGGATCCCGGACACCGCGTGCACACCTGCAAGGTATGCCACGGGTACATCCCGATCGCCTTTGAGAAGGAAGCCTCGATCCTGGCGATTCCCGAGGTCGAGGAGGTCGTGATGGTCCCGCTTGAGACGGTCGCTGCATCACGCGGGCTCACCCCACTCGGTGATGACGTGGAAGAGAACGCCAACTAGCTGCAACTCACTCATACGAGTGGGAACCGCCCGAAGCTGAGTCTTTGGGCGGTTCTGTTTTGGTCCACTCGGGTACCCTGATATGAACGCCTACCGCGAAAGGGGCTTTGCATGGAGATGTGGTTCTGGGTGTGGCTCGGACTTGCCGCAATACTGATCGTCGGTGAGATATTCACT
>JAVERH010000142.1:0-5441 GCA_034007245.1 Coriobacteriia bacterium
ATGCCGAGCTTGTGGGCCTCGCGTAACTGAATCGCCTTGTGCTCCGCCCTGTAGGTGGCTGCGGGGGCGTTATACCAGCGCGCATCATCAAAGACCGCGAGGTTCTGAATGAAGGCCGCCCACTGGAGACGACAGAACCTCTCCTGCGCACTCCAGCGATCATCGCCGAAGTCCCTCAAGTACACTGGCCGTCGATACAAGACCGACCTCAACGTCTGTCTGGACAACTCGAAGTCGCGTCCCCCGAGCCGAATAGTCGCACAGGGCTGCACCGGATCGAGAGTTATCTCGCAAGAGGGAAGATCCTCCGAGTTGAGGCGCAGGAACGCTACGCCTCGTCTGGCCAGTGCCGCGGCCACGTAGTCGCACGTGAAATCGTTGCGACTCGCGAGCACCAGCACCGGCGGTGCCAGAGGCGACTCTGATGCAGTCACTACTCGCCCTTCTGGTCTTCGCCAGTCTCGACGTCCATCTTCTTGGAGTGCGGACCCTGCCGACCGGGCATCTCCACTGCAAGCTCGCCGGTTGCGTCGTCGCGCCACGCGCCGGCGATATCGTCGTACGAGCAGCCTGCAGGATGAAGGTCAGCTTCGTGCCTTGCGTATCGATGCGCGCGGATAAGTAGTGGGTGAGCAGAGTCCATGGTTCCCTCCCGACGACGTGTAGCACGATACTACTCGACCAGCGGCGTGCGTTCTCGGAGTTCGGTCCAACCAAAACTATGCGGCCTGTCCTGCATTGTAGTGGGCGACTGCCGTTAGCGACACTCGAGGTAGCCGTCGAACAGGCGATTCTCGACCTTGGGCAATCGTCATGGCGTCCCACGAATGGCCGCTCAGCTAGCACGTCATGGAGCTGGTTGACGGCTGACCCGGCGGCACAGAGGTCGTCTCATCCAGCACCTCGAGCGCTGGCATTCCATCCCGAATCGCTTCTGCAATCGCATCGGCAGCAGCAGTGCTGCTCGGATACCATTCCTCAAGCGCGGTAGTGGCAAGACCGCCGGGCATCACAACCCGCACACCGCCACCGTCCGCAGCAACGATTCGGTAGAGGTCCTGGGTCTCGTACACGCTCATCGCCCCTCCCGCTTCTTCTTGATGGCGGGTAGAGCGTCGGGCAGGACGACCCAAGGACTCTTGTGGGCCGAGGGATCGAGCTTCCTCGAGTACGGCACGACTCCCTTGTACATGTCGGCGCGCAGCGTCTTGGCAGGCATCCCGACAATCGCCGCCGCTTCGTCGGCGAGCATCAACTCCGACAGGAACAAACCGACCAGACGGTCGGCCTCTTCCGGTCCGAGCAGTTCGCCCAGAGCCTCGCGCGCAGTCCGCGGCCGGCCTGGTATGGGCTCACGTACGACCACCCAGCGGGGTTGGCCGTGCGGTTTCACCGACTCGGACATGAGCCTCGCGTGCTTGGTGTCGCCCTGCGACAGCCGGTACTCGAAGACGCTGAGCGACATGCCGAGCTCGGCCGCCGCCTCGCGCTTCGTCATTAGATCTTCCAAGAACATCTGAGTGAGGCGATCGGCCTCATCAACTCCTAGTCGATCGATTAACTCAGCATGCGCCGTTCTCTTGGTCATGGGCTGCGCCCCTCCTCTCTGGCTTCCTCTCGTGTACCGAGGAGGAATCTCTCCACGAAGTTGAGTCCTCTGGTCACGTTCTCTTCCGTCTTGAGACTCAGCGCTTGCTCCAGAGCGTTGCCCTGGTCCGTCCAGTCGGTCAGCCTGTCGCACTTCTCTTCCATCGCCAGGCGAATCGTGGCAAACGCACGTATCACGTCGCGCTTCTTGACGTCCTTGAACTCTCTCACGTGCCATTCCTCCGCTCAGTATAGCGTACCGCTTGACTGATGGCAATACGGGGCCGACTCACTGACCTGGCAGCTTCCAGGCCTCAACGAGGCCCCGAATGAGGTTATCCACAGGCATTTCGCTGGTGACGGTTGAGTTTGATGTCTTGTCTGATGTACCGGGTGAAGCGGGCTTCACTCTTGCCGTGCTTGCATGGGTGAAGCCCACTTCACCCATCTTCTGCAGTGCGCTGCACCGGTCCACCGCGTCCTGTGGACAATTCCGCCGCGGTTGGTACAGCAGAGGCAGCGCTTCGATCGCTGCGACGTTGATGGCGAAGCGGTTGGAATATCCACGGTGCTTCTTAGTCTGCGGATCGGTGAACCGACCACCCTTGACGATGATCTGCAGCATATCGGCCGCGATGAGGGCGTTGACGTTGTTGATCGCGGAACGCCTTGAGCAGCCAAGCTTGCCCGCGAGCTCGTCGTACGACGGCCAGCAGAAGCCGTCGTCACTTGCCCGGTCGGCAAGGATCAGGAGCGTGAGCTTGAGATGGGGTTTGCCTCCGTAGCGCTTGATGACCGCGCTCATGACCGAAATGCTCAATGGTCTAGGTGGAGTCGCCAGGGGATCGTCTCGGCGGCACCTGTGAGATGGCCGCCCGCGTGACGCGAAGCCCTGTCCCGACGCGATACGCTGCAATCTCGCCCGAGTGGATCTTCCTGCGCAGCCACTCGCGCGAACAGTGGATCACCTTGCAGGCCTCATCGATCGTAAGACCGTTCTCGTCAAGCTGCGTCGCGTCGCCTTCCGATTCGCGTCCACGCTCGATTGAGGTCCCCAGCTCGGCGTCACTGGAGATGTCAGATTCGCAGTTCTCTGAAATCGTGTTGCCCCCCTTCGATTGAAAACCCCCGCTAATGCATGGCTTGTCGTTAAGCTCCTTGTTAGGCATTGGCACTGTCGCGTTCAGTAGAGTCGCCCATCATCTGTTCTAAGGCAGCTCGAGGCGTCCTCAGCTGTCGCCCGAAACGGATAGTAGGAACATCACCCGAACGCGCGAGTTCGTAGACCGTGTTCCTTGACAGCTGTAGCACCAGGCACACTTCGTCCATGGTCAGAAGCTCACCGTATTCGGCGAGACTACGGCCGGTCATCGGCGTCGACTTCCTCGAGAAGCTCATCCGCCTCGCCCGTGAACTCAAGAGCCTCGGCGAGTTTGTCGAGCTGCGACTGGTACGGTCGCCCGATGTAGCGGCTCTCGATCTGCCCGACCGTTGCCGCATGCATAAGGGCGATGCGAGCCAGAGCTGACCGGCTAAGCCCCCTGGCCTCCCGGAGCTTCTGAATCCTGAGCATCAATCCGCCTTTCTCTTGCGGGCATTGTCCTATGCGAAGTATGGTGTCCGTGTCTGCATATAGGTAGACGGCTATGGAGGACAGAGATGTGACAGCGCGAATCAGTTCAGCATCACCGGCCGCCCTTGTGGACTTCCAGTGGTGGCGCATGGCAGAGAGCCGATGGATCGGTCCGCAGAACCAGCGACTACTGGCCGGCCACCCCGCAGATGATGGCTATCAGCCCCTGAAGAGTGAGCCGGCGTTGTTTCGGAGATTCGCCGATGTGCGAGACACCGAAGACGCCTTTGCAGAGTTCGCCGTCAGGTACGGCGACCTTGAAAACGGCGGAGTCGTGGTTGTCGATGACCACATAGCGACCAGCAATGAGATGGCGGCCAGCGATCCGTTCCTCGTGTACTCGGAGGGTCGCAGCCTCGAGATATGGCGGGGGCACCGCCGAATGCTCGCCTTCGCGCTACGACTCTGGGACGCAATCAACGAAGGACGGGCTGATGAGCTGATAGGGATGGATCTGCTTGTGAAGCCGTACGACTCGCTCATCGAGCCCGGCAAGCCAGCACCCAAGTACATGGTCTGGACACGCACTGCGTCCGCACAACGCGACCTGGGGTTGACCACTCCACAGACGTTCAATGACGAGTTCGAGCCGGCCACCCCGCTCATGAGGGCCAGCCTTCCGGAGGCGGCGGCTCGCGCCGCTCTCGCCAGTCTCGTGTCCGAGATGTGCGCGACTGTGCGCGTGGTGATGCGAGTAACGAGCGCGCAACCAGATGGTCTCCGACTCACGTTCGAAGTTCGGTCGCTCATTGCGGCAATGTGGCTGCAGTTCGCGCTCGCGGTCGATGGGCAGCGAGAGTATCGCCCGTGTCCGGTCTGTGGCGATTGGTGGGATGCGACCGAGGCCCGGTCTGACAGGAAGACCTGTAGCGACCGATGTCGCAAACGAATGCATCGCCAAACCGTATCTGGAGGCACCGGAGTATGAAAGCGCACGTGCAGCCCTACAAGAGAAATGGCGTGGTGGTCCGCAATCGGTGGAAGATTGTCGTTGACCGAGGCCGCGACGGTGCCGGCAATCGCCAACGCGACTTCTACTACGTCAGCGGCACTAGATCCGCCGCCGACCGGGAGATGAGACGACTACTCACCTCCGGTGACCAGGGTATGTACGTCAAGCCCGAAGGCCAGAGCGTGGCCGATTGGCTCGACACATGGATCAGGGACTACGCTCCGATCGGAAGAGCAGGCTCGACGCTCAAGGGCTATCAGGGAATCATTCGCCGGTACTTGAAGCCCGAACTGGGAGAGCTGCGCCTTCAGAAGTTGAGCGCGGAGGCAATCCAGGCACTGTATACGCGTATGCAACTGCCCAAGGCGAACGGCGGGCGCGGTCTTTCAGCACGCACCGTGATTCAGACACACGCCGTGCTGCACAAGGCCCTCTCGCAGGCCGTCAGGCTGGATAGGATCGCATTCAACCCGGCTGACACTGAGCGCGGCGTCGAACTGCCGCGACCCAAGCGGCATCGAGTCGAGGTACTCGGCGAGCACAAGGTCGCTGCGCTTCTGAACGCAGTGGAAGGGACTCGGCTTCACTTGCCCGTACTTCTGGCGGTTACGACCGGCATGCGCCGCGGCGAGATCCTCGCACTCTGCTGGGAGGACGTTGACCTCGTGCGCGGTACGATCTCGGTCGTCCGAGCGTGGGATGAAGGGCCTAACGGATACGAGCTGAAGGGTCCGAAGAGCGAGAGATCGCGCCGAACCATCGAGATGCCTGCAATCCTGGTCACTGCGCTGGCACTCGCGAAGGACGAACACGAGGACCGCCGGGCGCGTCGAGAACGCGCCGACGAGGGCTACCAGCTTGAGTATGGCCCGCTGGTGTTCTCTGAAGAGGATGGCGAGCCGTGGTGGCCGTCGCGTTTCGAGTGGGTCTGGCAGGAGTTCAGGAAGTCCTCGCGTCTGGCGCCGCGTTTTCACGACCTGCGCCATACTGCACTCTCGCTCATGCTCAGGCAGGGCAACAGCCCGAAGGTCGTCCAAGAGATTGCCGGTCACCATTCGTCGGCATACACGATGGACACCTACTGCTGGTCCGATCGCCGCACCCAAAGAGCCGCGGCCGACAGTATCGGCGACCTGTTCAGCGGCGCTCTGGGCGCAGTTGAAAATCAATCGGGCACCAAATCGGGCACCAAATCAGAGGCCGTACCCCCTCTGACCTGCGAAAATATGGTGCCCCCAAGGGAATTCGAATCTGCGCACATGCTTGCAG
>JAVERH010000143.1:0-5303 GCA_034007245.1 Coriobacteriia bacterium
GATATAGCGACGGCCGTGGCAGATGATGGAGCAGCGGGTACGTACCTCGTGCCCGAGGTTGTAGTAAACTCCGACGGGCTGTTGCTGGACGGAGTTCCCGCATCCTCGCTCTCAGAGCTTGCAGGTGCTGATATACAGTTGATCGGCAGTGACGGGGTCGCCCTGGCCCGGGCCCTGACGACTCGAACAGGACGGACACGCTCATGACACTTCCCATCGTTGCAGTGGTCGGCAGGCCGAATGTCGGCAAGTCGACTTTTGTGAACCGTCTTATCCAGGCGCAGGATGCCATCGTTCACCCCGCGAGCGGCGTTACGCGTGACCGTAGTTATCATCCCGCTGACTGGAACGGCCGCGAGTTCATGCTCGTTGACACCGGGGGCATCGAGTTCACGAGTGACGATCGCTTTGGTGATTCGATCCGTGAGCAGGCCGTCGTGGCGGCTCAGGAGGCCGATGTGGTGGTCTTCCTGGTCGATGGGGCGGTGGGTATAGCGGCTGGTGATACGGAGGTCGCCGAGCTGCTCAGGCGTCAGGAAACGCCGGTGTTCCTTGCGGTGAACAAGCTCGATACGCCCGGGCGCGAAGAGGCGATCCATGAGTTCTGGAGTCTCGGACTCGGTCAGCCGTGGCCGGTCTCGGCTATCCATGGCCACGGGACGGGTGATCTTCTGGACGCGATCGCGGATGCACTTCCGCAAGTCGAGGTCGAGCCGGAGACCGATGCTATCGGCATAGCTATCATCGGTAAGCCGAACGCGGGTAAGTCATCGCTGTATAACAAGCTCCTCGGTGTAGAACGGGCCATCGTGTCCGAGGTCGCCGGTACCACGCGTGATGCGATCGACACCGTGCTCGAGCGTGAAGGGCGGACATACCGTCTGGTGGATACTGCGGGGCTGCGCCGGAAGTCGCAGATCGACGAATCTGTCGAGTACTACGGTTTCGTGCGTGCGATGCGCGCCATCGACCGCGCGGATGTTGCGCTGCTTGTCGTGGATGCCGAGACAGGCGTGACCGACCAAGACCAGCGGATCGCGCGCTTCGCCGAGGACCGCGGCTGCGGCATGCTCGTCGTGCTCAATAAGTGGGACCTGCTCGAGACCCCGGAAGAGAAGACCGAACTGGTGACCCGTCTACCCGAGAAGCTCGGGTTCGTCGGCTTTGCACCAGTGGTTCGCGTGAGTGCGCTCTCGGGCTCCGGCGTACATAAGGTCCTCCCGATGATCGCGACTATCTACGACGCTTACTCGCAGGAGATATCCACGAGTGCGCTGAACCGCCTTCTCACCGAGCTTCGCGCAACGGGCCACACAGTGTCGAAGGGTGGCAAGATGCTGCGTATGCAGTACGTGACGCAGACGGGGACCCAGCCACCGGTCTTCACGTTCTTTGCCAACCATCCCCGCATGGTCGACGCCAACTACGAGCGCTATCTGGAGAATCGTTTCCGCGAGGCGTTCGATCTCACGGGGACGCCGGTCCGGCTACGATTCCGCCAGAAGGGCTGACGTGAGTGAGGCGCTCAGAATACTGGGGACTGTGGTCGGCGCGTACCTGATCGGGTCGATCCCGTTTGCCGTCATCGTCGTCCGGCTGTTCTGGAAGCAGGACATCCGCGATTTCGGTAGCGGGAACACCGGTGCCACGAACGTGCTACGTGTCTTCGGAACGGCACCGGGCCTGAGTGTCTACGCTCTCGACGCGCTCAAAGGCGCTGCAGGCGTGGGGCTCGCTCTGCAACTGGCACCGGAGTCATGGGGTGTCACGGGCCGTGACTGGTTCGTCGTGCTGGGTGCGATGGCAGCGATCGCGGGTCACACGCTATCGCCGTTTCTCGGCTTCAAGGGCGGCAAAGGTGTGGCGACCGCATCTGGTGCTGTGATCGTGGCGGCTCCGCGCGTCGTTGCGGTGATGGTCGTGTTGTTCCTCATCGTCGTCGCTATCTCGAAGTACGTGTCACTCGGGTCGATCGTCATCGCGGTGATGTTTCCCGTTGTATGCTTGATAGCGTACCCGGGGCGGTACGCGCTTGCAGTGTTCGCATTGCTCGCCGGTGTGTTCGTGATCTGGAAGCACCGATCCAACCTCGGTCGCATCAAGCGCGGGGAGGAGCATCGCATCTCCTTCAAGCGACGGATGTGGGACGAGCATCGATCGGCCTCTAAGACTGAAGGGCGTGAGGAACGATGAAGATCGCCGTCATCGGTGCCGGCTCGTGGGGCACAGCCGTTGCGTGGCTGCTTGGGGAGAAGTCCTACGATGTGAACCTGTGGGCACGTGAGCCCGAGATCGCCGAGGGCATCAACGCAGACGGTCGCAATCCGATGTTCCTTCCGGGTGTGCAGCTTGCTCCGGGCGTGCGATCCACTTCGGATATCGCCGAGGCGGTGAAGGACGCCACTGCGGTCGTCATCGTCACTCCGAGCCATGGCGTGCGTGGTGTGGCCGAGGCGATGAGCGAGCACCTGCCGCAGTCGGTCCCCGTCATCAACCTTGCTAAGGGTGTCGAGCAGAACACCCTCATGCGCATGACGCAGATCCTTGAAGAGGTGCTCGGGAACCGTGCCCGTCTGGCGGCACTGTCCGGCCCCAACCATGCAGAGGAAGTGTCGCGGGGGGTACCCTCGGCGACCGTTGTGGCTGCATACGAAGAGGATGTGGCCCGGGTGTTCCAGGATCTCTTCATGGCGCCGGCGTTTCGTGTCTACACCAACCCCGACGTCGTCGGGGTCGAGCTGTGTGGTGCATCCAAGAACGTTGTCGCAGTAGCCGCCGGGATGGTGGATGGGCTCGGCTACGGGGACAACACCAAGGCCACGTTGATGACACGGGGGCTGGCCGAGATGAGTCGGCTGGGTTCGCATCTCGGTGCGAACCCGATGACCTATATGGGTCTCGCCGGGATGGGCGACCTGATCGTCACATGCACGTCACAGCATAGTCGTAACCGCGCGTTGGGTGAGTGGATCGCCGGCGGCGGGACCGTGGAGACCTATGGGGCGGAGACTAACATGGTCGCCGAGGGCGCGAGGAGCGCGGTGTCGCTCGACGACCTTGCGGCCAAACTCGAGATCGACATGCCTGTCACACGTCAGGTCCGGGCGATCCTGTACGAGGGGCACCTGCCCGGCGAGGCGGCAGCGATCCTGATGGGACGCGCTGCAGTCGATGAGTTCCACGGCATGGGCCTCATCGAGGATGACGAGTAGTCTACCGGACTCTGACGATACAAGGCTGAAGGAGCGTGTAGGTAGTGGCACATGAGCTCACGATCGCACCGTCTATCCTCTCGGCGGACTTCACACGTCTGGCCGAGGCGATCGCGTTGGTCGAGGATGCTGGAGCCGACTTCATCCACGTGGATGTCATGGATGGGCACTTCGTGCCGAACCTCACCATCGGACCCCCGGTCGTCAAGGCCCTCAAGCGCGTCGCACGGGTACCGCTTGATGTGCATCTCATGGTCTCCGACCCGGATCGCACCGCACAGTGGTACGTGGATGCAGGTGCCGATGTCGTGACCGTACATATCGAGGCGGCTGTGCATGTTCATCGGACGCTCGCCGTGATCCGGGACGGTGGAGCGCAGGCAGGGGTCACCCTCAATCCCGGAACCCCCGCATCGGCGCTGGCGGAGATGCTACCGTACGTGGATCAGGTGCTCGTCATGAGTGTGAATCCCGGGTTCGCTGCACAGTCCTTCATCGATTCTTCTATCGCTAAGGTGGCCGAGGTCGCGCGCATGTGTCGTGAGGCGGGCGTGTCTCCGCGGATCGAGGTCGACGGTGGGATCGATATGGCGACCGCACCGCGAGTGGTCGCTGCCGGTGCCGATATGCTTGTCGCGGGCAACGCGATCTTCGGTGCGGAGGATCCGGCCGCCGCGCTCAAAGCGCTCCGGCGCAGTGCACTCGCGCGCTTGGTGTAAAGTCCGAAGTGCGCCCAAGATCTCTGCCGTGTGGCCTCGGAAGGAGTTCAGCGGATGTTCACTGGTCTGATCGAGTGTGAGGGTGTCATCACGCGTGCCGATCGAATAGCGGCCGGGATGCGGATGGAGGTCTACGCCCCCGAGTTCGGGCGGGACATGCAGATCGGGGATGCCATCGCGGTCAACGGTATCCGGGTCACCGTAGCGAAGTTCATTCGCGGTGCGTTCCTTGCGGATGTGAGCCAGGAGATGCTGGAGAGTTCGACTCTTGGCGCGGTCGGGCAAGGAGACAAGGTGAATCTCGAGCGTGCGCTGAGGCTCTCGGAGCGTCTTGCCGGCCATCTGATGACCGGAGTCGCTGACGGTGTGGGGCATCTCGAGCTACGGCAGCATGCGGGTAAGTTCTCGGTGTATCAGTTCCAGGCGCCCTCGCACGTGCTGCGCTATCTGGTGGAGAAGGGTCCCATCGCAGTCGATGGGATATCTGTGGTCGCCGCTAAGGTGGCGCCACAAGGGTTCACGGTGGCAGTGGACCCACAGACCGAGGCTGGCACGACGCTGAAGATCAAAGGTATCGGCGATCCGGTCAACCTTGAGGTGGACCTGCTCGCCAAGTACGTCGAGCGCTTCATGAGCGCTTACTCTGAGGATGAGACGGTCTCGACCGAACGACGCGGCCTTGGCACGCTGCTGCGCGGGCTGGCGGACGGCGGGCACTAATCGCAGGGAGTTGGTGATGGATAGGAGAACGCCCGGCCACCGTTTCCGGCACCGGGCGTTCCGCGGGGCTATCCAGTGGGTTCTCGCCACCCCGTGGCTATCAACCGTGGATCACCTGATGTGAGTTGCCCCCGGAGCCACTCCGGGATGGAAAGTCACCATAGCAAAGGGTCGTGACCGTAACAAGCGACAGTACGTTCGATTCGACGAGCGGTCGCTTCTGAGTGCTGATGTAGTGCGGGCGTGGGGTAGGATAGAGTGCCTGCACACGCTGACATGAAAGGACCATCCGGTGACAGAGCCAACTGGGAAGGGTCCCGCCCCGGATCGCCTTGTCGTCTCGGGGATCGAGATCGAGGTGACGAACCCCTCGCTTGCTGCGTCGTTCGCCGAGGCGCTCAGGGAGGATGTTGTTGAAGCTCACTCGGACGTCATCGACCAACGGACGGTGACCGAAGGTGTCCCGGACACCGTGGTCAGGCTTTCTACCCCTCGCGCCGAGGCAGAGGAGCGCATGAGGCGCGAGCTACGGTCCCGGGTCATGGCAGCCGGCGTCGCGCTCGGCTTCGAAGTGAGCGGTGAGGGCACGTGGGGCTCGGACACCGGGGTCAGCATCATGACGCGTGTCAACGAGCGACGAACCACTCCGGCG
>JAVERH010000144.1:0-5289 GCA_034007245.1 Coriobacteriia bacterium
TCCGAACAGCGCGAGATCGCTCAACGTCGCGCCGGCCTCGATGGGCTCCAGGCTGTGGTTGTCCGCTTCAGTGAGTCCTCGCTGCTATCGGACCAGGCTGGCGCCCGTGTCGCCGCTGCAGACCAAGGGGTTCTCGCGGCGACTACACAGGTCAGCGAAACCCTGCTCGCGGCGAGCAGGGCGGAGCAGGACGCTTCCACGCAAGCGGAAGAGCTTGCTCGGCACGAGATGGCGCTGGAGGAAAGTGTCCGCTTTCGTGCGGCTATCGCCGAGTTCGGACAACTCGATACAGAGCTTCAGGCAGCAAAGGCTGAGGAAACAACCCTCACGCTCGAACGCGAAACCTCCGAGGCTGACCTCCAGGTCGCTCGAACGCTGCACGCGAGCGCCCTCGAGTCACAGGCGACACTCGGCCGCCTGGATGCAGAGAACGCAAAGCTCCAGCTCTGGGCTACCCGGATCTTCGACCTAGAGGCGCAAGAGGGGGCGGCTCGCGAACTGCGAAATTCCGCAACCACTGCGAACACGCAAGCTGAGAGCGCCCGCGCTCGACTGGGAGAGCTTCAACGCGCCTCTGACCACGCTCGCGATGTGGAAGTTTCAGCGAATGAGAGATTGGATACCCGTCGCCGTGAGTCCTCACAGCTCGCAGAGCTGCTGTCCGGATTGGCCGCCCATATCCAACACGACGATACCGCTTGCCCTGTTTGCGATAGCCCGTTCGCGGAGGGCGAACTCCAACGACGTGCCAGCAAAGCGCTCGCCGCTCAGGATGCCCGGCTGGCCGATGAGGTAGAAGCCCTCGCCGTTCTGCGAGATCTGGCGAATGCTGCAGCCCAAGATCTCGCCAAGGCCCAGGCCGAGATTTCGAACGCCGCCACCAGCACCAGAGCTGCGGAGATCGCCGAAGCCGCCGCGGCGAGCGAACGCGCCGCCATTCAGGTCGGTCTCGGAGTTGTTGACGATGATCTCAACGCCCTCGTCACAGCGCGATCCGCCGATAATGCGCGCGAGCGCGCCACCCATATTCGTGACAACCAAGGGAGCGCGACCGATGTGGCGGCCGCGCAGGCTCACGTCGATGCGCTGGTTAAGACCTTGGGTTCCGTGGAAGAGCGGTTGCGCGCAGCCAACCAGCGGCGCAGCCGATGTGAAATGGCGTTGCAGTCCATCCAAGACGCGCTTGAGCAGCATCCGAAACCATGGAGCCTTGAAGCGGCCGACGAGGCTGTTTCAGCTCAGAGGAAGCTGACCGAAGAGGCTCGCGCGGCCTTGGAGGCGTTGCGGATTGCGCGCGCGACGAGCGCCAATGCTGAAACCGCAGCCCGTGAGCGACTCGCTGCCGCTCATGAGGAGCGGGATCGCGTCGCGTCCATGATCAGAGACGCGGAGGCTGCCCGGATCAAAGCGATCGAAGACTGGCTCAAGGCCGGGATGGAGGCGGATCCATCATCCCCGGCGTTAGAGGCGAGGGATGCTGCTCTCGTCGCCAGAACGGGCGACCTTGCTTCCCTTCTCGAGGAGGCGACCGCCCTGTCCAGGAGTTACGAAGCGCTACTCGCTCAGCACGAGCTGCGGAGCTTACGTGAGCTTGTGGAAGCCGAAGGCGGGTCTGGTGCTGCGGACGATCCCCTACCTCGGACCCAGAAACTTCAAGAGCAGTTGGAACAGGCTCGGACGGCGTTGCGGGCGACCGGTGCAACGCGGGACGCCGTGGTGGCCTATGGGGATCAGTTGAAAACAGAGGCCGAGACATTCTCCACCCAGTTCCTGCTTCCCCTCAACGACCTAATCGATGCCTTCAATCGCGCCCTTTTAAGCACCCCGGGCGAGACCGTGCAGTTCAATGCAGAACATACCGTGGAGCGGACGGCTCTCGGCATGCGTCTCCGCTATCCGGACGCCATCGACAACGCTCAATACAAGACAACTTTGCCGCCGCAGCTCGTGTTGAGCGAAGGCCAGATGGCGGCGAACGGCTTCAGCATCCTGTGCGCTGCCAGCACAGCCTATCGCTGGTCGCAGTGGCGCGCTCTGCTGTTGGACGACCCCCTGCAGCACAATGACATCATCCACGCTGCAGCCTTCGTCGACGTGATGCGCAACCTCGTCGAGGAGGAAAAATATCAGCTCATCATGTCGAGCCACAAACGCGATGAAGGTGAGTTCATCGCCCGCAAATTCGACGCTGCGGGGCTGCCTTGCACCGTGGTGGAGTTGATCGGAGCGTCTCGGGAAGGCGTCAGATTCGCCGAGCCACGACACAATGCTGCGGCCAGCCGCTTGTTGTCCGAACCTCAAGCGAGACTGGCATAACCGTCAGGTCGCGCAGCCCGGAACGAGGGTGTGACCGCTTCTGACGGGGCGCGATCGGATCCTTGTTTGCCTCTGAACCGAAAGGTCCCGTCATGCACCCCGCTCTGGAGAGCCTCGTCCAAGCCAACGCCGCGTTGCAGACAGCGCGAGACGCCGTCCAACTGGCTACAGAACGACGCCGCCAATACGGACAGATCATGGCGTTCTCGGAATTGATTGGACGAGCGCATGGATCGCTCCCGAATATCGTATCGGATCGTAGCCCGGGGTAGGGCCTAGCGCGTGGTCTGTGGAGGCGATTTTTGATCGAAAACCGGCCGACCTACCTCACTGAAGATCCCGACTATGCCGTGATTCCATCCTTGCCAATCAGCTTGGACCTCGACGCCGTACCGAACTGGGTCAAGGCGAGCATGCTGTTCCTGGGCGGCGTTCAACCGATCACAGTCGAGATGGTCGAAGCGGCTGGCTTCGTCGTGGAGGATCGCCCTTCGCAAGGCGAGCTGGATCTGTATCGGCGCAAGGAAACCCGTTTCCAGATCGTGTCGGTGGTCACCAGCATCGCAGCCTTCCGGCGGGCCGGTGAGGACTCGCTAGGCGTGCCGTATGCCATTTCCCTAGTGCCGGGAAATAAGCGCGGCACGACCCTGTCGAACGTGGATGTCGACTATGTGCGGACCGTCGACCTGAATTTCATCCTGCAGAGTCAGAGCCCCTGTTACGTCGGTTTCAATCCGTTCAGCGGCCACTACGCCGGCTGGGGCGCTATCGGTGTTTTCCTGGGTGAGACGGCTTTGAAAGCTTACCCGGACGAACTAGGTCTCGTGACCGACATGTATTTTCTCCAGCAGGACTTCGATCCACAGACGGTGACGTCGATCAACCTCGGTCTGGGAGAGGGGAAGCCCTTTCGAAAATATCTAAAGCATCGCAGTCGGCTGATGTATTCGCCATTTCAGGACTTTCGGGCGCGGCGCATATGGGGAGCGGAATCTCCGATCGAACTGTTCCTCTTCCAAGCACTTCTGCGGGAGGGTCTGATGCCCAACCTCCAGATGCTGCTATTCGAGGACGGCTCCGCCCAACCATCCCTCTACGATCTGTGGGTAGAGGATCTTAGCGACGTGCCAGGGCTTATCACCGAGGCGGATTTCTATTTTCCCGAGCAGCGCCTTGCGGTCTTCTGCGACTCTACCCGCCATCACCGGGGCGAGAAGGCCGCGCGAAAGGACGAGGGGGTCACTCGACGGTTGGAGGCCGCCGGAATTCAAACGGTGCGACTGCCTGGATCGCTGATCGTCCGTGATCTGAAGGCGGCGATCGCAAAGGTACTCGAAGCGCTGCGATAGATCGGACGGCTCGTTGGCGCATGGCTCGTGGCGCATGAGATCCACCCAAGTTTCGCACGACCTGTTCTGCGGTTGACCGTCTTGCCTCGCCCTGCCGGCTTAGCGCTGGCTGAGCGGACATTCCGTACCGCCGCGTTGAGTCAGAAGAGGGCCGCGGCGACGTTGAAAAGGTCATTAAACTCGGTGGCCATCGATATGGAGTGTGAACTGAGTCCTCGCGCCTTTTCCGGATGAGGCGCGAGCTCTCAGAGCTTGGCACTCAGTTATGGCGTCGCAGAAGGCTGAGGCCTGCGCGGTTTACGCGGTTTCGCAGCTTGCGCTTTAAAGGCCTTAACGAGGACGAGGTTGAACCCCCGGACCATGGCCGCGGCAAAGGGATCGGCGGTGTTGGACAGCTTTGCGGCGATGCGTTCGGATACGCCAAGCGTGATCTCAGAGAGGTTCTCCAGTTCCCTCAGGGCCATTCCGAACTCGTGGGCCTGGCTGTGCCTCAGCTGATGGATGATCGCGTAATACAGCCAGAGAAGCGCAAGGCCGGGTCGATCAGCCTCTTCTCCGTCCGCACTCCATATGGCGACGTCAGGCCCGGTCGGCCTCATGACGGGCGTCGCGTCGCCGACCATCCCGATCTCGGCAAGATCAATACTGTAAGGCGTTACGATCAGGCCCTTGTCCAAGAGCAGGATGTAGCTTGGCTTGCCATCTGGATGCATCGCCCAATGATGGGCGAGATCGGCATGCCTCAGCTTGCTGCTATCACCTATGACCATGAATCCGATCAGTTCAGGGGCGCGGAACAAGCTCCACTCAGTTACGGTACGACGCATATCCTGGATTTGGCCGACCTGAACCGCGAACTGGGTGAGATGCTTTTTCAGAGCATCCGCCGAGCTTTTGATCTCGCCGACGGCGTAGGCGTCGGTGACCGCGGAATAGGTCGCGCCGTCGGGGGCCTTAAGCATGACTTGGGACCGATCGGCGGCCGCGATGATGATGTCGAGCTGGGGCGTGCAGTTGGACGTGGTGTCATAGAGAAAGCCGTGGCGGACTAAGAAACCGCTCGGCAACAGGGCGGCGAAGAGGTCGCGGAAGCTCGCCTCCAATGGCGCGCCGGCATCCCGGATATTGTGGGTTTTATGCAGGATTCGGCCGCGCTGGATCGAGGTCAGGAGTTCTTGGGCGGCGGCGGAAAATATGCCTGGGAGACTGATCTGTCCGGCGGTCTTGTCCTTGCTCACACTCTCTCCATTCGATCAGCAGTCGGCCCGGCCGAGGATCGCACGCCGACGCGGGCGCTGCGCTTGGTGCGGCGTCTAGCGTGACTTCACTCAATGCAGACGATTTGAACAGCCGCTTCGAGTCAAAACCGGAAAGATAAAGGTGCGGGCGTTGGAACCTCTGCGTGGAGGCCCGGGACTTTCAGGCGACGCCGCGACGGTTTCCGGCGAACCGGCCCTACGGCGAACAGACGGCACCCTATGGAACCGGCGCCCGCAGGTGCTAGCGTAGCGATTATAAGCGCATCAGCCTAGTTGCGGGGGATCGGGGCGTTTCGACTCTTGCTTGTCGGCTCCGCATTTCGGAGACTCCGGGCATGAAACGTCCGCTGAGGAAATTGCCGCTC
>JAVERH010000145.1:0-5110 GCA_034007245.1 Coriobacteriia bacterium
TCTGCGGCGATGAGTACGCGCTTCACATGCATCCGTGTACTCCCTCTATCTGACCGGCACCGGTCTGGGCCGGATACGGGGCGCAGCACCGGACAGGACCGAAGTCCCGCCCGGCGCCGTTGCCGTCGTGCTTCCCACCAGACCATCGTCCGACGGTCGTGCGCGATCCCCTAGAGGACCGACAGGTACTTGTCCTGCTCCCATGCTGTGACCGTAGCCACATACTCGCTCCACTCGGCCTTCTTGTTGGCCACGAAGAAGCTGTGGATGTGCTCGCCGAGGACATCGCGCATAAGCTCCGAGGACTCGAAGCACGAAATCGCTTCACCGAGATCCTTGGGCAGCGTCTGGATGCCCGCTGCCTCGAGTTCCGCCTCGGTCATATCGAAGATGTTGTTGGTAGCCTCGGGCTGAAGGGTCAGACCTTCCTCGATGCCCTTGAGTCCCGCACCAAGCATAACCGCAAAGGCGAGGTAGGGGTTAGCCGAGGGATCCGGCGAACGCAGCTCCACACGGGTCGCGACTTCCTTGCCCGGCTTGTACATCGGCACGCGAACCATGGCTGAGCGGTTTCGCCGTGCCCATGTGATGTACACCGGAGCCTCGTAGCCCGGAACCAAACGCTTGTACGAGTTCACGAACTGGTTCGTGACCGCACAGAACTCCGGCGCGTACTTGAGCAAGCCCGCGATGTACGCCTTGCCTACAGGCGAGAGGTTGTACCCCTCGGGATCGTTCGCATCAAAGAAGGCGTTGCCTTCGTCGGTGAACAGACTCTGGTGCACGTGCATCCCGGAGCCGTTCTCGCCCTGTATCGGCTTGGGCATGAAAGTCGCGTACACGCCGTTCTTGTAAGCGATCTCTTTCACCGCGAGACGGTAGGCCATGACGTTGTCGGCCATGGTGATCGCATCGGCGTAACGCAGGTCGATCTCGTGCTGTGAGGGTGCCACCTCGTGGTGCGAGTACTCCACCGGAATGCCGAGCTTCTCGAGCGTGAGCACCGTCTCACGGCGCAGATCGCTCGCCACGTCGAGTGGAGTGAGGTCGAAGTAGCCACCGCGATCGAGCGGTTCGGTGCCGTTGCAGTCGGAGAAGTAGAAGAACTCGAGCTCAGGGCCGACATACATGGTGTAGCCCATGTCCGCCGCCTTCGCGAGCACGCGCTTGAGCGCGTGGCGGGGATCGCCTTCGAATGGGGTACCGTCCGGATTCATGACGTCGCAGAACATCCGGCCGGTGCCGCCGCTGTCCCCGCCGTTGGTGCGCCACGGCAGCATGGTGAACGTGGAGGGATCGGGATACGCGACCATGTCCGACTCCTCGATGCGGGTGAAACCATCAATCGAGGAGCCATCGAAGCCCATGCCCTCCTCGAAAGCACCCTCGAGCTCGCTGTCGGTCACCGCGAAGCTCTTGAGTAGTCCGAGCACATCTGTGAACCAGAAGCGGATGAAGCGCGTGCCCCGCTCCTCAACCGTCTTGAGTACATAGTCCCTGTCGAATGTCGCAGCCATCGTCGTGTCCTTTCGGTTAGTCACGGTTCGAGTAAAGCGTACGTGCGGTGTGTTTCGTACGTGTTTCCAGCGCGAGAACGGGACGCGAAACCTGATCAACTCCCGGGAAGCGAGCTTCTACGAACTCACCGAACGCCCGTGGAACGAAAGCCCGGAGACCGATCGCTCGCGTTATGGCCCCGGTGGCGTTCACAGCGAGGCGTAAAGCTTCGCGTAGGGGCGATGGCTCATCGGCGCGATTCGCGTGAACGGTACCGACAGGATCTCATCGGCATCCATGTGCATCGCCCGTGCGTACTCCTCGATACTCGGCCGCAGCTGTGTGATATCCGTCTCAGAAGTCTCGGCGATCCCGACCTCCGCTCCGCACTGCCACGGCTCCACCGTGCCTCGCACGTAGATGACGCCGCCGTGCATACCCGCACCGAGGAACGAACCCACGATCGGCTGCGCCTCGTCGCGGCCGTTCATGCCGAGCAGCACGAGTACGCCACCGGCCATGTACTCGCCGAAGAAGTCGCGCGCTTTGCCGCCGCACACCACCACGGGCACGTGCTTCTCGAACGCCTTCATATGGATGCCGACGCGGTAGCCTACGTCCCCCTGCACGAAGACGTGTCCGCCGCGCATGCCGTAGCCGAGTACGTCGCCGGCATCACCGTGCACGATAACGCGCCCCGAGCTCATCGTGTTACCGACGCCATCCTGCGCGTTGCCGAACACCTCGACCTGCGCACCGTCCATGAACATCGCGGTGTCGTTTCCGACCGTCCCCCGAACCTCGATGCGCACGTCTGAGTCCCGAAGCCCCGTGCCGATGTAGCGCTGACCGTTCACACCGGTGATACGCAACTCGCGCACACCTGCGTCGATCAATCTCCTGATCGTATCGTTGAGCTGCTGGAAGTACACGCCCGTGCTGTCAACACCTGCGGCGTCACCGTCGCGCTCCACGACGGGTGCCACCTGCCGGTATCCTTCGATCACGCCTCGTGGCGGAGCACTCGTCACTGCCGTCATCATCATGTGCTCCTCTCTACAGTCCGGCTGGCTTGACGCCGAGGATCCGGCACGTCTGCTCATCGAGCCCGACCGCGCGTAGCCGCTCACGGCTGCCCCGCAGGCTCTCCACGGCGTTCACGCCGAGCGCACCCAGAATCTCCTGGAGCTCGTGGCTCCACGCGTGCACGAGGTTGGTGAGGCGCTCCGCACCCCACTCGGGATCGATACGCCGCGTGAGCTCGGGCTTCTGTGTGGTGATGCCCCACGAGCACTTCCCCGTATGACAGCTCTGGCAGAGGTGGCAACCGAGTGCGAGCAGCGTCGCCGTCCCGATCGCCACCGCATCGGCACCGAGCGCAATGGCCTTAGCGGCGTCGGCCGACGAGCGAATGGAGCCTGCCGCGATGATGGAGGCCTGGTTGCGAATGCCTTCGTCCCGCAGACGCTGGTCCACCACGGCGATGGCGATGGCGAGCGGGATGCCGACATGATCGCGGATGACCTGCGGCGCAGCACCGGTGCCACCCCGGAAACCGTCGAGATAGATGTAGTCAGCCCCCGCGCGCACGACGCCGCTCGCGATCGCGGCCACGTTGTGCACGGCGGCGATCTTCACCCCGACCGGCTTGTAGCCGCTTGCCTCTTTGAGCGCGTAGATGAGCTGACGCAGGTCCTCGATGGAGTAGATGTCGTGATGCGGCGCCGGTGAGATGGCGTCACTCCCTTGCGGGATCATACGCGTGGCCGATACGTCGCGGTCGATCTTCTCTCCGGGCAGGTGTCCGCCGATACCCGGCTTGGCCCCCTGCCCGATCTTGATCTCGAGTGCGGCCGCGCGGTCCAGCACCTCGGGGCTCAACCCAAAGCGCCCCGAAGCCACCTGCACGATGACATTGTCCTGGTACGGATGGAGGTCCTCATGCATTCCGCCCTCGCCCGTGTTCATGTACGTGCCGAGGCGTGTGGCTGCCATCGCGATGGAACGGTGCACGTTCAGGGATACCGAGCCGTAGCTCATCGGCGCAAACATGATAGGCGTCTCGAGCTTGAGTGCCCGCGCGAGACCAGCGTCCTCCGCCATCCGATAGCCACCCTTGCCGTCAGCCTCCACTTTGACCGCATCTGCCTTCCGGCCGAGGTAGGTGCGCAGCTCCATCGGCTCACGCAACGGGTCGATCGACGGGTTCGTCACCTGGCATGCATCGAGCACCAGCTTGTCGAAGATACGCTCGTACGGCTTCGGATTACCCATCGAGGTCAGCAGCACGCCACCGGTCTCGGCCTGGGTCCAGATGCCCTTGCGTGAGTCGGCCGACCAGTTATCGTTGTCCCGGAACGCGAGCGTGTTCTTCTCGATGGTGATGCAGTGCGCCGGACAGTACGTCACGCACCTGTGGCACGCGCGACACTTCTCATCATGCGGGATCGGGCGCTCGTTGAATTCGAAGACACCCCACCCGCACTGCTGCACGCAGCGCCCGCATTTGTGGCATTTGTCGTAGTCGATCTTCACCCGGAACTCGGGCTGAACGAGGGTCTGCTGCATCTTAGACAGCCACCTCCCGGAGTTCGTGGCACGCTTCGGCGGCCGTCACGGCGCACGATATCTCTCCCGGCGCTGCGTGGAGCTGGCTGTGAAACGGCAGGTCCATACCCTTGACACGTGCGATGACCGGCTCGCCTGCCCGCGGGGTCCACAGGGCATCGGGTGCTTCCATCACAGTGCGGATGGCGCTCTCTTCCGATGCGACCATCAGCGTGGTGCCCGTGCGCGCCGCCACCAGTGGGCGGAGCTTGATGCGATCGTTGAGCGCGACCATGCCGCCGTTGAATCCGAGGACGATCGCGAAGGGACCGTTGAGCATGCCGGAACCGTAGACCATCCGAAGGGAGCGCATCAGCGACGCCTGTTCATCGTCCATGCGCTCGATATCGGTCCACAGCGGCGGCGCGAGTACCTTGCACGCGAGTTCGACAGGCAGCCCATGACGACGGAGCAGTAGGTCGAAGAGATATGCAGCGACCTCGGTATCCGTGCCGAGCGAACAGGTGTAACCGAACTGCTCGAGATAGCGGGAGTTGATGCCGTAGCTCGATATCTCGCCGTTATGCACGATCGACCAGTCCAGAAGCGTGAAAGGATGTGCGCCTCCCCACCAACCCGGCGTGTTGGTCGGGAACCGATTGTGCCCCACCCAGGTGTGACCCGCATACTCCTCAAGCTGGAAGTAGTGACCGATCTCCTCGGGATACCCCACGCCTTTGAACGCGCCCATGTTCTTACCGGAGGAGGCGACGAACGCGCCGTCGACTCCTGCGTTGATCGACATGACCACACCCACGACGAGGTCCTCGGCCGTGACCTCCCGCTGCTCGAGGACTTCCTCGCGGGGCATCATGAAGTAGCGCCACAGGAGCGGGGCGTCGTGAACGCCCTTGACCGGACGTGTCGGCATCGTTTCCGCACGCTCGATCAGGAACTGCTCGGCCAGGATCTCCTCAGCCTCGGACTTGGCACGCAAGTCGTGATACATCATGTGGAAGCAGAAGAGGTCCGGATACTCGGGGTAGATGCCGTATCCGGCAAACCC
>JAVERH010000147.1:0-5091 GCA_034007245.1 Coriobacteriia bacterium
GGGCCTGGGCGCGTGAGGCGAACAGGGATCGCCTGATGGCGCGCGTGGTGTCCTGGGGGGCACTTCTGCTTGCGGGTCTGATGCCGCCGATAGCGCTCGGTCTCACGATCCGGTACTGGTTCCTGCACGGTAAGGAGTACAAGACACGGTTCGAGGGCAAGTACTTTCGCGATCTCCCCTCGGACATGCCGCCCGCGCAGGTCTCGGCTCTCATGAATATGGGCGCACCCTCGGACACGGCGTTCGCGGCTACGCTTATGGACCTCATCGATCGTGGTGCGCTGGGGATAGAGCGCACGACCATCGAGGACAAGGTGCTCTTTGGGCTTTCCAGCAAGCAGGTCGAGACATACCGGCTCACTCGCAGGCAGAGCGCTGAGAAGGGTCTGACCGGCAGCGAGCAGCGCGTGCTCGATTTGATCTTCCGCGACATGGCCGTGGCCGACTCCGTGACTATGGAGGAGCTCAAGGACATAGCCAAGAAGAAGAGCAAAGCGGATATCTGGGGGAGCGGTATCTCGCTCTTCAAGAGCAGCGCTACCGAAGAGATCAAAGCGCGAGGGCTGCTTGAGGCCAAAGGAGATAAGGCCGTCGGTGGGTTCGTCGCGCTTGGTGTGATCACTGCGATGTCGGGAATGCTGCCGGTCATGCTGGGCGGCAGTGGGTGGCTTATCCCATGGACGGTCGTCCTCGGTTTGGTGATCGCAGTCTTCGGTGTTCAGATGAAGCGGCGTTCGCCCGAGGCGGCCGAGCTCGCCGCTAAGTATGAGGGCGTAGAGAACTATCTCAAGGACTTCGGGCGCATGGACGAGAAGCCGCCCGAATCGGTCGTGCTGTGGCGGCACTTCCTGACGCTCGCGGTCGTGTACGGGATCGCCGACCAGGTCATCAAGAGTCTTCAGCTGAAGGTGCCGGAGATCATGAGCGAGCCCATGATGGGTACGTGGATGTGGATGACGATGCCCGGCACGAACGGCATATCACCGATGAGTTCGATCTCCCAGAACGTCACGAGTGTGGCGAGCATCGCCTCGAGCCACAGCTCATCGTCGTCCGGTGGCGGCGGTGGCTTCTCCGGTGGTGGCGGTGGCGGTGGTGGCGGCGGTGGCGGCGGGGCAGGGTAGAGGGGCCTGGCTGCGCAAGATCGCCGTCGGGTATCGGTGTTGTGACGAGCGGCCAGAAGAGCCGTTGGGCGAATGATGGCGTCCGTTCATCTTCAGGATGTACATGTTCGTACCGATGTCATGACTATCAACTGCGATACATCCGCTATCTAGGGAGACTTTATGCTGCAAAGAGTGTTACCTGCCGGACTGGTTTTGGCCATGGTGCTGCCGTCCTCGGCATATGCTGTGCAAGGAGATGTCCCGGTCGCGCTCGGTTTGGGTGCTGGCATCGCTACACTGCTCACGGCCGCAGGGCTGCTGGTGGTCATGCTGTCGTTGCGTCGCTTGGCCAGAGGTGCTGCGATTGCGGAGAATATCTCGTTCGCGGTACTCGCAGTCGTGTGTCTGGCGGCCTCGATCCTTGTGGGATGGCTCGCGCGTCTCGCGGGCGACGCGGTCTCTCCGGAGCTTGCCCGTCTTGGTGCTGATCTTCTTGGTCTTCTTGCGATGGTGTTCTTTGGGATCTACTTCCATCGGGTGCAGCGGGCGATGGCCAGGTTTCTGACCCACCTGACTGGAGAAGAGCAGCTCCTGGCGGCAGTCATCGATCCGGATGCGTCGGTGCCAGCAGCCGAAACGAGGGCATGATGACGGATAACGCCGTTGCGCAGAGTATCGAGCGGGTGCTGAGTCCGCTCGTAGGGCAGGTGCTTGCGCGTGCAGCCATCGATCTTGAGGCGCGGCGTATGGGCAAGGACAGCGGCACGATCACCTACGGAGACGTCGCAGAACTGTCCGAGCATCTCGCCAAACAACTTACGCCGTTCGTCGGCGCCAGTATCGCCCAGTCCGCAGCGCATCAGGTACGGTGCCTATCGTAGGCCGCCTTTCAGCCTCGCATTGCCCGCGCTGGTCGTGGCCGCTATACTCTCGGTGCGCTTCTGCCGTGGGTGCCGGCGCTTTCCGGAGAGTTGTCCGAGTGGTTGAAGGAGCACGACTGGAAATCGTGTATGCGGTGTTGAACCGTATCCAGGGTTCGAATCCCTGACTCTCCGCCAGCATGTGACCGTGGGCCGTCCGTCAGGGCGGCCCACGTTTGTTTCTCTTCGGGGTGGCTGTCGGCTGTGCCGCCGTCACGGTAGCGGGAACGCTGTCAGTGTTCGTTCCCGGTCGCAAGATCGACGGGCTGACCGGCGGGAACATCAACGTATCGCGAGGATCGGGGTCGTGCGCTCACCGTTCATCCGTGTCGGTGGGATCGACCACTATGAGGCTGCTGCTCCGACTGTCACGATGTGTCCGGGTGTGTCGATCTCTAGAGTGGTCTCACGCTCCCGGCTGGCGACGGCGTTCGACTACGACGTTGCTGCCCGGCTGCGTACGGGCGTGTACGAGCAGGTCGTGGCTCACGTCCGCGAGCGCGATGATCGAATCTGGGAAGTAGTTCTCGATCTTGAGCACAGCGATGGAGATTGTGAGTGGGCCATACTCGGTTTGGCCGCCAGTGCGGTCCTGCAGGATGAAGGAACCGCGCTCGCGGTCCTCGTCCTCGTAGTAGTCCATCACGCTGGTATCGAACGCATCGGCGATGTCGTGTGCGGCCTTCTCGATCGAGGCGATGTCGCAGATCGCCACGAAGTCGTCGGCGCCCATGTGGCCCACGAACTGTTCTTCGCAGCTCTCGAACTGGACTGCTTCGAGGATGAGGCTGGCGACATGGCGCAGTAGCAGGTCACCTCGCGAGAAGCCGTATCTGAGATTGAAAGCGCGGAATCCATCGATATCGATGTATGCGATGCCGAAAGGCTGCTTGCGCGAGAGTTGGAAGGCGATACGTTCTTCTGTAAGAGTGCTGGCGGGAAGCTCGGTGAGCGCGTTGGTGAAC
Source organism: Coriobacteriia bacterium (assembly GCA_034007245.1). GTDB lineage: Bacteria > Actinomycetota > Coriobacteriia > Anaerosomatales > Anaerosomataceae > Anaerosoma. Next base: position 2,992 of record JAVERH010000147.1, read on the forward strand.
CGCTCACGGTGCATGCGGCGGACGACCATCTGGATGCGAGCATCGAGCACCATCGGGTCGACCGGCTTGATGACGAAGTCGTCTGCGCCTGCTTCGATGGCCATGATCTCGAAGCCCGGTTCACCGAGACCCGTCATCACGATGACGGGGATGTTGCGTCGATGCGGATCGGCTTTGATGCGTTTGCAGACCTCGAAGCCATCGATGTCGGGGAGGTTGAGGTCCAGCAGGACTGCGTCGGGCGTGTACTCGGCCAGCATGTGGAGACCGCTCACACCGTCAGGAGCCTCCTTGACCGCATATCCACGTTCGTGGAGTGTCATGGAGACTACCTGGCGAATCGTCGCGGAGTCCTCGATCAGTAGGATATGGTGCTGCTCAGCGTTGGCCTTATGCATATGTCACCTCATGGTGTAGGCGTTGTCGACAGTGCCCCCCTGCACCCGCAGGCACTTACGTATACGGGTGTGCTGCGCGCTGCTCTGCATGTTCCCTCTATCCGAGAGGATTCGCCATGGATTCGCAAAATCCCGCTGGGAGTCGTTCCTGAGCAACGGACTCATCGGCCTTGGCGCTCGTGTACAGCCGGTGAGGCCGGTGTGCCTATCGCGCGTGTTCGCCGATGAGCGATGCCACACTCTCCTTCGCATCGCCAAAGAGCAGGATGGCCTTTGGGTCCGAATACAGTGGATTCTGCACGCCCGAGTAGCCCGGTCGGTCGTCCAGGTTGCAGACGATGATCGTGCCGGCCTCGTAGGCACGGAGGATAGGCATGCCCGAGATGGGTGTGTCAGGCACGGTAATGGCAGCGGGGTTCACCACATCGCTTGCGCCTACCACGATGGCGACGTCTGTCGAGGCGAAGTCGTCGTTGATCGCGTCCATCTCGTAGAGGTCGTCGTAGTCGATATCCGCCTCGGCAAGCAGTACGTGCATGTGCCCGGGCATCCGGCCGGCGACCGGATGCACCGCGAATCTCACGAGCTTGCCTGCCTGCGAGAGCTTTTCGGCCAGTGTCGCCACTTCATGCTGCGCCTGCGCGAGCGCCATTCCGTAGCCGGGGACGATAATGACCGACGTGGCGCCGGCAAGCGCGCCCTTGGCCTGGCGAAGCGCTTCGGCAGGACCATCGATGGTAGACGATGCCGGCTCGGGTTTGGCCGTTGCGGTAGGCCTCTCGTGGGCCTCATCGGTGTCGGTCGAGGGAGTGACCGGTGTTGCGCCTCCGGTAAGGATCGAGCCGACGCTGCGGTTCATAGCCCGGGCCATAACAAGCGTGAGGATGGTGCCCGATGAGCCTACCATCGCGCCTGCGGCGATCAGCATCTCGTTGCTGGTCGCCACACCGAGAAACGCTGCAGCGAGTCCGGAGAACGCGTTCAGGAGTGAGATGAGTACCGGCATATCGGCGCCACCGACACGGATGGCGAGTGTGGCGCCGATCGCTAGAGTGGCGAGAACGATCACCGTAAAGGCTACCGGCCTATCGAATCCCGTGATGCTTAGGGCGAGCGCGGCTGCGCCAGCGAAGACCGCGAGCAAGAAGACGAGTCCGCGGTTATACGAGCCCGGTGGTGCGGGATGCATCTTGAGCCGGTTCTCGAGCTTGGCCGCTGCTATCACGCTGCCTGAGAGAGCGACGCCCCCGACCAGCACGCCGGCCAGCGCGAAACCCGCGCCAATCGCGTCAGATGGCAGTGAGACCCTGCTCAGTTCCACGAGCGCCACGAGGAGTGACGCGCCTCCGCCAGCGCCGTTCTGTAGAGCGATGAGGGCGGGGATGCGTGTCATGGTGATGCGCTCGGAAATGATCCAGCCGGCTATCGCGCCGACGGCGAAGGCGGTGCCGACGAGCCAGAGCTGTCCTATGGTGTTGCGATAGACCACAAGGGCGAGTGCTGCGCCGAAGGCAAGCGCAGTGGCAGCGGTTCCGAACCGCGCTCGCCTGGGTGCACGGAACTGCGAGATGCCGCCGATGAAGATGATGATGACGACCATGTCCACGAGCAGCTCGTACCAGTTATCCATGAACGCTCCGTATCGAGTCTTGGTGTGCGGGTGCAGTGCGGGTGGTGATCACGATCTGAACATCCGAAGCAT
>JAVERH010000008.1:0-32489 GCA_034007245.1 Coriobacteriia bacterium
CGAGAAGTGCAGCGTCCTCGGTACGCGCCGCGAGGATCTCCAAGAGCCGGTCCCGCTGCGTCGAGTGCTCGAGCGCGTGCACCGCCGCCAACGTCCGCTTGCCCTCGGTGATGTCGCTCCGGAAATCCTTCTTGGTAGCCTCGCGAGTCCCGACCAGGTTGAGTACGTCGTCCTGGATCTGGAACGCGAGGCCGGCCGCCATCCCGAAGGACCTGAGAGCGGCGACCTGCTCATCGGTACCGCCACCGATGATCGCTCCGATCGCCAGTGGTATAGCACCCGAGTAGAACGCGGTCTTGTGATTAGCCATCGTCAGGTAGTCCTGCACGGTGATATCGAACCTGTCGTCACGTGCCCAACCGATGTCGAGCGCCTGCCCCTCAATCGTGCGACTGGTCATATCGACAAGCTCCTTGAGCACCCGGAGCTTCACCCCATCTTCGAGTCCCGGGTCGTTGACAACGGCACCAGTCACGAGAGAGAGCGCCAGATCACCGGAGTTGATCGCGAGCGCATCGCCCTCAACCACGTGCAGGCACGGCTCACCACGTCGTGTCAGCGAGCTGTCCATGATGTCATCGTGGATGAGCGCCGCCGTGTGGAAGTGCTCGATAGCCGCCGCAGACGCCCACGCCAGCCTGGTATCGCCGCCGACCGCCTCGGCAGCAAGCAGACAGATGAGCGGACGATGCCGCTTCCCCGCGTTGCGCGTGTACTCCTTCAGCGGCTTGTAGAGATACCGCTTCATGTCCTCGTGCGTACCGTTGCCGAAAAAATCAGCAAGGTAGGAGTCGAACTTCTTGGCGTTGCGCTTGAGGTAGAGCTCGAAAGCCGTCATGACCCTCCCGACAGCCGTGGCTGGTCCACGGTCCACGATAGTGTAGGGTCCCATCCTCGTCGGGGCAACCTCGACGGAATAGCCTCCTGCTCTGGGGATACGACACACAGCGGGTCAGTCCTTGTGACCATTCGACCCTTCTTGGATCGCCGCACCGACATCCTCACGGATGCCCTTCTCTAGATACACGCCATCGGCGCTGAAGCGGCGCCGGAATGTGAGCATCACGCCAGTCACCGAGCCGACGGCCGTAGCTGCTGCGACCATCAACATCACCACGATCTGGTAGCCACTTGCAGCAAGAGGATCGGCACCGGCGAGGATCTGCCCGGTCATCATCCCCGGGATGAATACGATCCCTGCGGCAGCCATCGAGTTGATCGTGGGGATGAGCGCCGCCGAGATCGCCTTCCGGACGCTCGGCGCCGCAGCCTCCCAGGGCGTCGCGCCGAGTGCCACGAATGCCACGAGCTCCTCGGCGCGCGAGTCCAGATCGGCGAACACCCGCTCGAGGGCGAGTGCGATGCCGGTCATCGAGTTACCCAACACCATGCCGGCAAGCGGGATGACGTACTGCGCCCGATACCACGGCTCCACCTGCACCACGAGACCGGTCACCGCAAACGTCACGATAAATCCGGTGAGCGCCATCGACACCGCCGAGCTGCTGAACACACCCGGCGGTGCGTCGGGAGCCCGCCTCACGATGGTGCGCGCAGCCGCGAGCACCATCACCACCATCATGCCGAGCACCAGCCAGGGGCTGTCGATGCTGAAGACCCACCGAAGCGTCAGACCGAGGATGAAGAGCTGCACGTACGTGCGTACCGTGGCAATCGCGAGGTCCTTCTCGATGCCGAGAGAGAGACGTATCGATATCAGCCCGACGAATACCATGAAGCCCGCCGCCAGCAACAACTGGGGCCAGCCGATCGCCACGACGCCGGCAGTCTCAGTCACTGTCGCCCACCCCGCGAAGCCGTCCTGCCGACAGGCGCAGTCGCCGCGCAGACACTGCATCCGGCCGCTGATGACGCACCCGCACGACCGCGCCACCTCTGGCGAACTGCTCGGTGAGTGCCGCGACCTGCGCCGCCGAGGCAGCGTCGAGAGCCGCATCGGGCTCATCGAGCAAGAGTACGTCGGGCGCGGTGAGCACCACACGGAGAAGCGCCACGCGCGCCGCCTGCCCCATGGAGAGCTTCACCGCCTCCCGATCGAGTGCGATATCGTCAAGGCCGACGCGATCGAGCGCGGCGCGCAACTCATCGTCGTCGGGGGGCGTGGCCTCGGCGCGCACCTTGAGCGTCCACGGCTCCAGTAGGTTGCGGCGCACATCCCCCGCGAGGATCACCGGTCGCTGCGGCACCAGCGCGATGCGCGTCCGCCACTCTCGAGACCCGATCTCATCGGGCGTGAGATCGTCCAGTCGCAACTCGCCCGAAGTCCCGGGCTGCATGAGTGCGAGCGCCCGGAGCAAAGTGGTCTTTCCGGAACCGGACGGTCCGGAGATGTCTACGACCTCACCCCGGTCGACCGTGAGGTCAACGCCATCGAGCACCGTGAATGGCCCTGTGTCACCATGCCGCACGAAGCGCAGGGCGTGCGCCTCGAACAGAGCACCATTCACCATAGGTTCCGATGCACCCGATCGGCCTGATAGCGATCGACTGACGGCTTGTGCTCGTCAGGATGTCCCACAGCGATCACGCACAGCGGCTCCACGCCCTCGGGCAGATCGAGCACCGCCCGTAGGGGCTCCACGCGCTCCATCTTGGGCCAAAAGCCGAGCCATACCGCGCCGAGACCGAGCGCATGGATCGCGAGCAACGCATTCTCCACAGCGGCCGAGCAGTCCTGCTGCCACATCATGGAATATCGCATGTCCCGCGTGTCGGCACATATGGCGATCGCGAGCGGTGCCTTGAGCAGCATGGATCCATACTGCGTCGTCTCGGCCCACTTCGCGAGTCGCTCCCGATCATCGGTCACCACGAAGTGCCACGGCTGCTGGTTACCTGCTGAAGGCGCAGCCATAGCAGCGTGCAGGATCGCCTCCAGGTCGGAATCCGCTACCGGCTCCTCGGTATACGCGCGGATGGAACGGCGCGTAAGGATCGCCTCTATAGTATCCACGTCAGTCCTCCTCTGGTCGCCTTCTGCGCTCGGATGCAGCCCTCTTCATCACACGCGAGTCCGAGGCTACGGACCGTACAACTGAGTTCGCATTCTCTCATCGCGCACTCCTTCATCGATGACTCCCCGAATGAGAGGAACGACTGCGAGAGGCCACCGGGGGGCCCGTTGAGGGTATATGGCGGAGGTGCGTGCGAATCGAACACACCCAGGACGCTCTTCACGCCCCACTACGGTTTTGAAGACCGCGGGAGCCACCAGGCCCCATCCACCTCCAGGGGGTATTCTCCTGGGGCGCGCGACAAATGGCAACCCAAATATCAGCCGTTCCCTCTGCGAAGCGCCGCGAGACGCTCAAATGCCTCTTGTCCCCACTGGATGGTCGCCCAGACTGCGACTCCAGCGGCGGCAAGTCCGCCCAACACCGGCAGCAGCAACTCCCGAAAGCCGCCGCCCGGAACATCATCCGGGCCGGACGCCGCCTCAACGGTCTTCGGAGTCGCCGCAGGACTCGAGGAAGTCACGCTTGCCGATGAGGCCACCGGGGCGATCGCCGTCGCCTCGGCGGACTCTTCACGTACCATGACCTGAGGAGTCTTGGACCCGCTGGACCCACTCAGTACGGGTTGGACGATCGTGACAACGGGCGGGGCCAGCGGCATGACATCGACACGTCTGACGGTGATGGTGACGATTGCAGCGACAGATAAGCTCCTACCGTCCGAGGCTTTGTACATGAAGGAGTCGACACCGTTGAAACCGGCATCGGGCATGTAGATGAACGAGCCGTCAGCGGCAAGAGTGAGCGTGCCATGCCCTACATCGGCATCCAGCACAGCAGTGATCGGATCCCCGTCGGCATCGGAGTCATTGCCAAGCACGCCGGGTGCCGGAACCGTGAGCTGCGTGCCCTCATCGGTCGTGTAACCACCCGTCGTCTGTGCGAAGTAAGCCGAGCCGGAGTCCTTGCCCTTGTCGTCGCCTCCGTACGCCCCGACGATGACGGTGTTACCGTCGATGTCGACCGAGGCGCCGAACCAGTGGTCGGGCACACTATCGGGAGCAGTGAGCTTGCGCTGATCCTCCCAAGTCGTGCCGGAGCGGACGAACACGTAGGCCGAGCCGGAGTTAGTACCCTTGTCGTCATCGAGGCACGCGCCGACGATGGCAGTGTCGCCGTCGATGGCGACCGAGGTGCCGAACCAGTGGTCGGGCGCGCCGTCGGCAGCGATGAGCTTGCGCTGCTGTATCCACCGCTCACCAACACGGACGAACACGTAGGCCGAGCCGGAGTCGGTACCCTTATCGTCATCGAAGCGTGCCCCGACGATGGCGGTGCCGCCATCGATGGCGACCGAACTGCCGAACTCATCGTCGGCCAAGCCGTCGACAGCGGTGAGCTTGCGCCGCTGTGTCCACTGTTCACCAGCACGGACGAACACGTAGGCCGAGCCGGAGTTAGTACCCTTGTCGTCATCGAAGCGCGCTGCAACGATGACAGTGCCACCGTCGATAGCGATCGAGGTGCCGAACTTGAGGCCGGCGACGCCGTCGGTGGCGATGAGCTTGCACTGCTCTTCCCACTCTGCACGGGAGCGGACGAACACGTAGGCCGAGCCGGAGTCGGTACCCTTATCGTCATCGAGGAGCGCCCCGGCGATGGCAGTGTCGCCGTCGATGGCGACCGAGTAGCCGAACCGGTCGCCATCCGAGCCATCGAGGGCGGTGAGCTTCTGCTGAAGCTCCCAGGTCGTGTCGGAGCGGACGAACACGTAGGCCGAGCCGGAGTTGTTGCCCATCTCACTCTCGTCGGGCGCCCCGACGATGACGGCGTCGCCGTCGATGGCGACCGAGTAGCCAAAGTGGTCGGTATCCTTGCCATCATAGGCGGTGAGCTTCTGCTGCTCTTCCCACTCTGCGCCAGAGCGGACGAACACATAGGCCGAACCGCAGGTGTTGCCCACTTCGCCCTCGTAGTACGCCCCGACGACCGCGGTGTCACCGTCGATGGCGACTGCGGTGCCGAAGCGATCGCCCTTCACGCCATCGCTCGCGAGCACCTTGCGCAATGCCGTCTCGAGTGCGGGATCATCAAGCGCCACCGGCGCGCTGTTGTCCTCGGCGAATGCGAGTGGCGCCACCTGCGTCAACGCTACTGCAAGAAGCAGCACAAGACTGAGTGAGAAAATACCTCCGGCGTTGCGACGTACCCCCATGACATGGTCTCCCATACTTCGCTCCGCGTTAGCAGGCGAACCGAAGACTGCACCATCGATTTTCCCCAGGCGATACTAGCACGATGAATACACCACAAGAAATACTCACTCACGGGAAAGACCCGCCCCTGGCGTGACTACTATCCGCGCGGGCCGAGCACGCGGATATCACCATCCCGCTTGGTTATCCCCTGCTGATCGAAGTGCTCGAGCAGCGGGAGGATGAACTTACGACTCGACCCCACGAGGTCACGCGCATCCTTGGCCAGGATCGTACCGTGCTCCCTCAGGTGCGCCACGATCTTCGCGCGCGCGTCTTCCACCGCTTCCGCATCGAAGTGCAGATCCGAGCTGAGCCGGAGCAGCTTGCCATCGGCAGCAAGACGACCGAGCACCTTGCGCGCAAGGCCGGGATCGACCCCCGCCTCGGCCGCGAGCTCAGCGGTCGCGAACGGCGCGAGTCCCTGGGTCTTGAGGAGCGCGCCGAGCTTCTCGGCAGCCTCCCCCTCAGCAGCAAGCGCCGTGGACGCCGCCCGGGGATGGCGTGCCTCCCCACCGACGAGCACGATGGAACCGCGCTGCACGGCGATCTCCAGCAGTGCGTCGAACACCTTCGGCTCGAGACGACGATCCACGCGATCGCGAAGCGCACCCACGGCCAGGCCCGTGGCGCGGGAGTCGGCGTCGTGGTGTGCGAGCAGCTCGCGCTCAGCAGCCTGGAGAAGCGCCTCTTGTGCCTCGCCGACGACGAAGTACGTCTCCCCGCCGACCTTGAGACGTTCGAGAGAAGCGCGATTGAGGTCATCGGCGACCTGCGGTCGCGGGACGCCGATGGCGGATGCCACCTGTGCGGAAGTCATCGGGATGGCGCGACTTGCAAGGAGTCCGAGTGCCGCTCCCGAGAGATCGTGTGCCAGTAGAGCGTCGAGCAGCTCGCGCTCATGGGCCTTCAGCGTGGTGCGTCGCGGCGGCAGCACGTCGAGCACGGTACCACCACCGATCGTCCACATCGGCGAATACGACCGGATGATGAAGCGGTCGTCGTAACGCGGCGACAGCGGCTCCTCCAGGCGTATCTGTGCAAGCGAGCTCTCTCCCGGTTGCAGCTGTGCCGCACCCATGAGCAGCACCCGGCCGAGCACCTCGCGCGTGCCGTGATGCACGTGCACGCGCGCGCCGGTCTCGAACGGCTTCTCCTCACTCGCAAGGTAGGTGACCCGCGCGTCGAAGCGATCCGTGACGGTCAGTGTCCCCGGCTCGGCTACGATGTCACCCCGCGAGATCTCGTCGGTATCGAGACCCACGATATTCAGCGCGACACGGTTACCGGCTACGGCCTTCTCAGCCTGCATACCATGCATCTGCACCGAGCGTATGCGACCTCGCTTGCCGCTCGGCATGAGTTCAACCTGATCGTCGCGCTTGGCCACGCCACTCCACAGCGTGCCGGTCACGACCGTGCCCGCACCCGAAATGGTGAACACACGGTCCACCGGCAGGCGGAGCGGAAGATTGGAGTGGCGCGCCTCGGCCTCGGAGGCCACCTCATCGATCGTGGCGAGCAGTTCGGGGATGCCGGTGCCGCTACGAGCGCTCACGGGCACGATCGGCGCATCGGCGATGCTCGTTCCTGCGATGAGCGCACGAACGTCCTCGGCTACCAGCTCGATCCAGTCGGCGTCGGCGAGATCGGCCTTGGTGATGGCCACGACACCGCGCGGGATGCCAAGCAGGTCGATGATCGCGAGGTGCTCGCGCGTCTGCGGCATCACGCCGTCATCGGCGGCCACTACGAGCATCACTACATCGATGCCGGTGGCGCCGGCTACCATCTGGCGTACGAACCGCTCGTGCCCGGGGACGTCGACGACACCCATCGTCCGCCCACTCGGCAGGCCGAGCTGCGCGAATCCCAGCTCGATGGTGATGCCGCGTTCCTTCTCCTCGGCAAGACGGTCGGGATCGACCCCGGTGATCGCCTTGACGAGCGTGGATTTGCCGTGGTCGATGTGACCGGCCGTGCCAAGTACGAGGGATGGCACGAGCTACACCTCCCGCGCGGCGCACGCCACTGCGGAGACGACCTCGGGCTCCTCGGTGACTCGAAGCGTCCGCGGGTCGAACAGCACGCGACCATCCTTGATGCGTGCGATCACAGTGGGCTCGCCGAGACGGAGCCGCTCCTCGAGTACGACCGCGCTTATGCTCCGCGGCTCGATCGCCACGACCGTGGTAGGGATGTCCTTCATCGGCAGCGCCCCGCCGCCCGCACGTGAGACGTCGGGCTGGACCGTGACACTGCAGCTCTCGCCGCATGCATCGCGGATCGCCGATGCAAGCGCTCCCGCCCGTGCCTCGATCTCCTCGAAGCGCATCGTGAGCATGCGGAGCGTCGGCACCTCGGAGAACAGGCGGTCCTCGTCCAGGTAGAGGCGCAGCGTCACCTCGAGCGCGGCAAGCGTCATCTTGTCGAGCCGCACCGCACGCGCAAGTGGATGCTTTTTGAGCTTCGCGATGACCTCGCGCTTGCCCGCGAGGATACCCGCCTGCGGTCCGCCGAGCAGCTTATCTCCGCTGGCGGACACGAGATCCGCACCTGCGGCCACGGCCGAGCCGATCGTTGGCTCACCAGGCAGGCCGAATCGGGCAAGATCGATGAGCACGCCGGAACCCTGATCCTCGAAGACGGGGATACCATGCCCGGCACCGAGCGCCACCAGCTCCTCGAGCGAGACCTCCTCGGTGAAGCCTACGACGCGGTAGTTGCTCGTGTGCACCTTGAGCATGAGCCCGGTGCGCGGCGTGATGGCGTTCTCGTAGTCGCTCAGATGCGTCTTGTTGGTGGTGCCGATCTCCACCATCTTGGCACCGCTCTCACGCATGATGTCCGGGATGCGGAAGCTGCCACCGATCTCCACGAGCTGGCCCCGGCTGACGAGCGCCTCCTTGCGACGTGCAAGCGCAGCCAGACCGAGAAGTACGGCGGAGGCGTTATTGTTGACGGCCATTGCAGCCTCGGCACCCGTGAGCCGGCAGATCAGCTCCTCGACGTGCACGTGACGGCTGCCGCGCGCCCCGCTCGGCACGTCGTACTCGAGCGTGGAGTAGCCGCGTGCGACCTCGGCGACCGCCTCGACGGCAGCGTCGGCGAGCGGCGAGCGTCCGATGTTGGTATGCACGACGATGCCGGTGGCGTTGATGACGCGCCGAAGCGACCGGCGAACCTTGAGCGCAAGCCGAACGGCCGCGTCGGCAGCGATATCATCCGCCGAGACCTCGGCGAGTTCGCCTGCACGGATCGCGACGCGAGCAGCGTCGAGCGCCTCGCGAAGCGCCTCGAGGGTGAGTGTGCGCCCGTGGGCGATGTCGAGCGCGCCGACGTCCTCCCGCTTGAGGAGTTCGTCGACCTTTGGCAGTGAGCGGAGCAGCGTGTTGTTATCCATGGATGCCATTCTAGCGGTTTCGCCGATGCGTGCTCTACACTGCTCGTAGCAGAGAGGCTGCCATCGGTGAGGAGAGCCCATGGACGCGGCCCGGGTGGGGTTCTGCACGGCATGTGGCGCCAGGTTCGCGGGGGATGAGGCTTTCTGCACCGCATGTGGAGCTCCCCGAAGCAAGACACCTGCAGCGCACGCTCCTACCCTCACACAACAGGCCAGTCATGCCGCACGAACGACACGCCAGGCGTACGGTACCGCCGCTCAGGTGGCCGGCGTCGCAGGGATGACCGCCGGCCTCCCCTGGCAGACGATCGTCGCAGGCGAGACGCCCGACCTTCGCGCGATGCTCTCCGGTGCTGCGATGCCCGGCGCTCGCATGCTCGTGCAGCGCTCCCTCAAGAAACCCGGACTCGCGATGGCCGTTACCGCAGGCCTCGATCTGCTCGTGGCGGGCCTCTCCGGCGGTGGTAGCGCACTCGTAGGTGCCCTTCCCCGCGTGCTCGCAGGCAGCACGACCGCGCTCCTCTCGCTCATCACCGGCTCCAAGGGCGGCGCACTGCGCAGCCTCACGGGCGTCGTCTCGCTGATCACCGCACTCGTGCAGGTGGTGTCGCTCGGCATCACCCTCATCGGGGGTCTGCGCGGCGGCATGCCGCTGCTGTCGACACTCTCGATGGCCGTCGCTATAGCCTCGGCGCTCACGATGGCCGTCAAGACAGCCTCGGTGGCCCTGAGGAGGCGGTCATGATGGGTGCGCTCATCCGCCACCGCGGTCTCGTCCACCGCGCTGCTGCCTGGCTCGCACTGGCTTCGATCGCGGCGCTGCTCGTGCTTCCGACGGTGGCCCTCGCCGAGAGCCTGCTCGTCTCCGAATACAAGGTGCCAAAGGAAGCCGCTCCCGGCGACGACCACAGCGATGGCTGGTACATCACCGATGAGAACTCCCTCGGGGAGCCTGTCTTCCACGCGGGAGCCGCCCGCGGCGCGGACGGCTCCAACGGTCTGGACTGGTCCGGCTCGCTGGGGATCGATGCCCGCATCGTGGGGCGCGGTTATCGAACCGACCAATACTATTCGGCTTTCACCTCGTTCGAGGACTTCATGGCGCGATCATCACAGATCCCGCCGAATGAGGACTATCTGTACCGACCCGTCGATGACCCCTCCCTGCGCGGCTGGTCAGGGGCGCAGCGGACGACACTCGGCGGCCTTGACGCATATGTGAACCGCTCGTCCGTCCGGCTCGAGTACGACAACGGGGTCGGTGACGCCGAGTACGGCGAAAGCTGGGTCTACTGGATCCCCGCAGGGGATGACAGCGGGATCCTGGTCGTCGCGCACGCCTCGGTATGGTGGTCGGAAGCTCCTCCGGCGATGGGTGAACATCATGGCGCTGAGCTCGACCCGCTCGTTGCCGAGGTCGAGTCGGTCCTTGCATCACTTCGATTCCATCCGATCGACGGAACGGCCGCCGGTACGGGTGCTCCGGGCACCGGCGGCGGCAGCACCTCGCCATGGCGCACGGTCGGAGCCGGTATCGCCGCGGTCGCTGCTGCTGCGGTCGCACTCGCCGGTGCTGCGGCGAGCACGCGCGCCAAGACCGGCGACGAGGAACCTTCTCCCGACCAACCGGTGGGCTACATCCTCCAACTCTCGACCCGCTCGCTCCAAGTGAGTGCCGAGCACTCGGCAGCCTTCACCGCACAGGCGTTCAAGGTGCTCGCCAACGGTTCCTACCAACCCGCCGCCGACGCAGCGATCGTACTCCATCCGCCTGCCGGCGTGAGCGTCCGACCGCAGACCGCGTATGGCACACTCTCGACCGTGGTGTGGCAGACAGACGCCATCGCAATGGGCTCGACCATCAACGTCGAGGCACGGTCGGCACTGGGGATGGCCACCACTACGGTTGCCGTCGCTGCTGCCGGTGAGAGTCGCATCGTCACGCACATCGAACCCGCAGGAACACTCGCACTCCGCACGCAGGGCGAGCACTCGATCACGCTCATCGCGGCCGTAGAACTCCTCGGCACCGACGCCACCGATACCGCACTCGACACCGCGAGCATCCGGGCCTCGATCGGGTTCGCAGAGGACTCGGAGTGGCTCGAGATCTCCGAAGCGATCGACTATGAGGACGGCCGTGCGATCACAGTGATGGCGTCTCAACCCGACCCGACAAACCCGGTACAGCCGCCCGAGAGCGCCACCGTGCGCGTGAGTGCATGGCTCGGCGAGCGACCGCTCACGGAACTCGTGACCATCCCGCTCGCCGGCCTACCGGAGATCGATGCGAAGCCGGACTCGGTCTCTCTTGCCGCCGAGTCCGGAACGAGCGCCGAAATCGCCATCACCATCATCAACGCGGGCGACACTCCGTGGCAGTTCAACACCGAGTGGCGCGAGGGCTCACGCGCGATCGCAACGCCCTCGATCGAGCCGACCGGCCCTGCCGCCGCAACGCTCACGCTCACCGAAGACGGCAGCGAGAATCTCGATCCCACTCGTCCACAGACCGCCTCCACTCTCGTGGTCGTCGCCACCGCTGAGGGCTACGACGAGCTCCGAAGGCACGTGGACGTGATCGTCACACAGGAAGGACTCTTCGTCGACCGAACGAACGTCGACCCGTCCACCGGTGCGTTCCCGCTCGCTGCCGACGGCTCTGCCCGACCGACCGCGATCGACCTCCGCGTCTTCGTCCTCGATCTCGCGACCGGTGACATCTCCCCCGATATCGGACTCGCCGCTCAAGCCATCCTCGAGATCGGCGGCCAGGAGGGTACGAGCGGCTACGCCGGGCTGCATGTGGCCGGCCTCACCGTCGAGTCCGCCGGCACCCGCCCGCTCAACATCCCGAGCGCGACTTTCAACGCCTCGCTCGAGCGGAAGCTCCCTACCGCAGGCGAACCCGTCCCGGCAGCGCTCCGGGCGAGCATCGCAGGTTACGACGCCGACCGCTTCTCGGCACTCGTACCTCTTCGCCTTCTCGGCATCGACATGGAGCCCTTCTCGGCGGCTTGGGAGGTCGAGCGCGACAACTGCCTCGACATCATCCAGAACTACGTCCCCTTCGAGCACCAGGAACGCCTCTATGCGCTCGTGACCGAACGCTCACGCACAATGGGCGCCGAGGGCCTCTTCTACATGCGCAAGAAGATCTGGGACTTCGCCTACGACCAACTGATGAAGGAGAAACACGAGCACCTCGACGCCGCATGGTGGTACCAGCTCATCGAAGACACGCTGGACTGGGTCTCGTGGTGCGGCGATATCGCCTTCGGCGTGGCAAGCGGCTCGTATCTCGGCGTAGTAGGCTCGATGGCCATCGGCATGCTCAAGCCGCTACTCGTCTCGGCGATGGAGATATGGCTCGCCGGGGGTAGCCTCGATGACTGGCTCGTGGCGCAAACCTCCACGATCACCGATATGCTCGAAGGCGCGGTCACCGACCCGGACTTCCTCACCAGGCTCTCCGGTAAGGGCAAGGCGATGGGCTACGCACTGTTCATCGCCTACTTCTTCGCCAAGGAGCTCTACAACGACCCCGACCTCTCGGTCACCAATGCAATGAACAACGTCGGCCGTCAACTCCGCGACGAAGGCCTTATCGCATTCCTCAAGTGGGCCGCCAGTAAGCGTGGTATCACGCTGTCCTCGCTGCGCGGGAAGGGTGCTGTCGGAGTCGATGCTGGCGCGCCGAAGGCCGCGACTCCCGATACACCGCACACCAGAACACCCGGAGCCGCACCTGATGCTCCACGGACGAACACGCCAGCGACCACTCCGGACGCCCCACGCACGAGAACGCCCGCAGCAGGGGATGCGCCTGCGCCAAGCACCCCGACCACCACACCTGACGACGGGTCACCCGATGCTCCCCGCACCCGCACCCCTGGCAGCGATGTGGATACCGGCGCTCGGCCAAGGACAGGGGTGCCCGACACCGAGACCCCACCCCGGGATCGCACACCCGAAACCGAAGCCTCCGAACCGATGAAGAAACCCGCCCAGGCCGGGGCCGATGCGGAGACAAAGCCGGAGCAGAAACTGGAGCGACCCGCCCCCGAGAAAGCACCCGACGCCGATCCCCGGTCCACAAGCAGCGATCCCACCGCCCGGGCCGAAGCCATCGCCAACGACCTCAAGCAAAAGGCCGGTACCTTCGGCGAGGTCGACCCGTCGACAGTCGAGCGCATCATGCGCGATCCAGACGCGATGCGTGAACTCCGGAAAAGCCACCCCGACCTCTGGAAGAAGGTCACCTCGACCCGCGCAAAGATCTATGCGGGCCACGACGCGAAGCTGAAGAGTTGGATCGAACAGAACGTCCCCGACGCCAAGGGCCGCGAGATCGAGATCCGTAACGTTGGCACCCCTGACGGTGTGGACCGCGACTACCGGGCGGGCTACGTGGTGAACGACCCGGCCACCGGCGATCAGCGCTTCATCGAACTCAAGAAGGAAACGTGGGTGGCTGAATCGCAGAAGATATTCGCCGGCGAGACCGGTGGACCGACCGACTCCGGGGGTGCGGCGAAGTGGGCAAAGGACCACCAGCAACTCGGTAGCGACCAGTACCATGCAGAGGCCAGCGTGGACATGGCCGATCAGGCGACCGTCTTCAACGAAAGCACCGGGAAGTGGGAGAAGACGCAGGTCACGCCCAATATCGACCTGGTGAAGGATGGTCGTTCGACGTTGATCGACCCCGAGGGCTACGGAAAGACGTACGAGACGAAGGTCATGGAGGCCTACGCCGAGGGCAACACGCTCGACGCCTACAAGCAGGCCGGTAAGGCGACCCACTCACTCGAAGGCGTCCGTGCGGGCTACGCGAAGCAAGACTACGAGATCAAGCATCTACCTCCCGAGATTCGCGAAGGCATGCGGACCATCGAGGACGTGGAAGCCGGTCGCATCAAACCCGCTGAGGCCGAAGTAAGACTCAAAGAGGCTGGCTACACTGGCGGCCTGCCAGACTTCATGGAGAAGGTCTCGGGGCAGTTCGCCGGCTTCAAGTGGGCACGACAGAAGTAGCGGCACGCCCGATACGCCAGACCCTAGACGATGCGCACCCTGCCCGGCTCGCCATCAAAGGCACTGCCGACGATAACAGCCTCCTCGCCTCGCGCTACAAGCGCTGCGAGGAGTGCATCGGCTTTCTCTGGAGCGACTGCCATCAGCAGCCCACCGCTCGTCTGCGGGTCGGCGAGGATACCCTTCCACACGAAGCCCGCAGGACCCCAGTCAGTGAACTCATCGAGATAGGCCACCACGTCTGCAGTACGACCCGGTCGCACCATCGCCTCAGCGTACTCGATCACACCCGGCCACGTAGGCACCTCGTCGAGCACGATCTCACACGCGCATCCGCTACCTGCGGCCATCTCCCGGATGTGGCCGGCCAGTCCGAAGCCGGTGATGTCGGTCGCCGCATGCACGCCCACCTCCACCATAGCCTCAGCAGCGGCACGGTTGAGGTGTGCCATGCTCTCGATGACATCGCGCTGGCTCTCTTCGGTCTCGAGTCCCTGCTTGATGGCAGTGTTGAGGATACCGACACCGATGCGCTTGGTGAGCACGAGCAGGTCTCCCGGCTTGGCGCCGATATTGCGCACGACCTTATCCGGCTCCGCTACACCCATCACCGACAGGCCGTACTTTGGTTCCTTGTCATCGATCGTATGACCACCCACGATCACCGCGCCAGCTTCGCGCACCTTATCGGCACCGCCGCGAAGCACCTCGGCAGTCACCTCCGGTGGGAGCGAGCACGGCATCGCCAGCAGATTCATCGCGGTGAGCGGTCTGCCACCCATGGCATAGACGTCGGAAAGTGAGTTGGCTGCTGTGATACGACCGAAGTCGTAGGGGTCATCGACCATCGGTGTGAAGAAGTCGACAGTGAGCAGAACTGCCTGATCACCGAGACGATAGACAGCAGCATCATCCGACGTGTCGAAGCCCACGAGCAGATCATCGGACTCGCCAGGTTGCATCTTCTCGAGCACGGCCGCGAGGTCGCCCGGACCCCACTTGGCGGCTCAACCGGACTTGGTGGACATCTGAGTAAGGCGTACGGGCTCCACAGCTGCTCCCTGCTATCGAGTGTTTGCATCACTATGATAACCGATTGTGATGCTACTGGGAGCGCTCGAAGACCAGGAACACCACGCCATCGGGGTCGAGGAACGTGAGCGTCTCCTCGTCGTACACATACGCTGTGACGTTCGTAAGCGCGTCGAAGTACGCACCCTCGAGCGCCATGGCTGGCTCAGACCCGGCCATACGCGTGAGCGCGATATCGCCGACCTTGAACACGGTACCGCCCGCGGTGTACTCACCACTGTAGGTGTTCACCGGCGCCTGTCCCGTGAGCTCATCGGCGGTGAAGGACACAGTGACGGTATGACCCGCGATTCCGACCTCACTGTGCGGGAGCTCGGTCAGGACCCAGGATGTACCGCCGAGCTGGTTGCTGCTACCCATCCTCCATGCGACCACACCGGTCGCGACGATCATGAGGACCAACGCGGCAGCAAGGCCCCACTGAACACCGTGACTCCCCTCGCGAGGAGCGTGTTGCCGATCGTCCATATGCCTCCTTCGAGCGGTCTTAGATATCCGGGGTCACGTCGACATCAGCCGGGAACGGCACCTGAGGCTTACAGAAGAGGTATCCCTGTCCATACTCCACGCCGATCTCGCGCAGCACCGCAAGCTGCTCGACAGATTCGATGCCTTCGGCGATGACCTTCACACCCGTACGCTCGGCAAACATCGCGATGGCGCTCACCAGCGCGCGCCGCACATCATCGGTATCGAGATCGCGCACGAGCGACATATCGACCTTCAGCCACTCGGGATGAACCTCCTCGATACACTGCATCGACCCGTAGCCCCCACCTCCGTCATCGACCGCGATCCTGAAGCCGAGCGCCCGGAGATATTCGAGCGTGGCACGGAACGCACCGAAGTCCTCGATGGCGGCCCGCTCGGTGATCTCCAGGACTATCTGAGACGGCGACATGTTCGACTCGGCCACAACAGAGCTCAGCATGATATCGCGGAGCTCCGGATCGGCCACAGCCTCAGGCTCGATGTTCACGAAGAGCAGCCGCCCGGGGGGCAGGTCGACTGCCGACTGCAGTGCACGACTACGGCAGAGGCGCTCGAGCTTGAGCACCAGATCGCTGTCGTATGCGATCTTGAAGAGCTTATCGGGCCGCTCGAACTCGCTTGCCTCCGGACCGCGCGACAGTGCTTCATAGCCGATGATGTCGAGACTCTTGAGGTCGTAGATCGGGTGCACGAGCGTGCGCACGTCCCCCGCCTGGATGATCTGCTCGAGACGGCGCTTGCGACACTCGCCATCACTGCACTCCCGCGTGTCCGAGTCCGCAAGAGCAGCCTCAATCGCCACGTGCAGGAGCCGCTCGAGACGCATGTTGTCATCCCGGTATGCCGTGGCGGCACCCGCATAGCAGCCGAATTTGGGGAAGATCGCAGGATCGAGCACGGACGCAAGATCCTCGCGCACCCGGGTCTCGATGCGTCGGGCAAGTGCGTCCAACGCCTCGCACTGCATACCTGACGTGGTACGCGGAGGCGAAAGCAGCACGACGAACGAGGTCCCGGAGATCATGAGCTCGGCGACGATATCGGTGTCCCGCAGTTCGAAACCGGTGATGCGCTCGAGAGAGGCGGCCACCTCTCGCATGACCTCATCGAACACCTCCCAGCCGTATATCTCCTCGATCTTCGAGTACTTCATGACATTGAGGCACACGAGCGAGATCTCGCCGCACTCCTCAAGCAGAGACTCGATCCGCGGAAAAAGCAGCGGCGCTGTTGGCAGGCCCGTGACCGGGTCGAAGAACACGCGCCGCAGATGCGGATGCTGCGCGATCAGATCGTGGAGCTCGAGCCAGGGCTCGAGCAGGAACGAACAGCCTCTTGTTGCATCCGACATACGCTCTTACTCCTTATCCCCCGTACGCCAACCTGATCGCTGCAGCCCCATTCGGGCCGAGCGGCACGCCGAACGACTTCGCCCCTACTTTGGCCGCCGGGCCGCCACGAACGTCCGTAACGGAGGCTACCACACGGTCGGCGGCGAGCGTTGCCGTACGCGGTGCCATATCGTGGCTGATCACCAGCACGACATCACTGTCCTCGGCCTGGAAGAGCGCGATCTCAACGGCGGGGTCGTCACAGTCGATCACTGGACCCGCTCCGACAGCACACGCGACCGCTCCATATACCGTCCTTAAGAAGTGCCGTATCGGCTCCGGCGCAGCCCATGGATCGCTCTGAGCGATCGCCCGCTCGAGCGGTGCGGCGATGAACACCGCACGCCCCTGGCCGTACTGGTTGAGCGTCAAGAGCGGACTTCCGGTGGCGTCGGTCGCGACCACCGTTGCGCTTCCGCCACCGACCAGCGCGTAGTGCGGCAGCTCGAACCGCGCATCGAAGGCGACCAGGTCTCCAAGGAGCCCCGGCTGCGCCACTCGGCAACTCACGACCGGACGAACACCATGATCGCCGAGGAACTCGACGCCGAATATCTCGCGGATCGCCGGGTCGGTGTCACCACCGCCGTACGACAGCACCACCGAGCCGCCCGACTGCACGAACGCTGCAAGCCGTATCCACATCGATGGAGTCAGCTTACCGACCGAGGGGATGAAAAGGACCATCGTGTCGTCCAGAGGTGCTCCCTCGCGGACGAGCGTGACCGGCAGATGCGCCTCTTTTGCAGCGATGTACGACTGCAAACACGAACGCGGAGTATAGAGCCCTGCCAGCGACGGCAACGGCTCATGCCGCTCAGCGGGGATGAGCACCGCTGCACGTTCGGGGACGGGCAGATGATGCCTGAGATCGATATGGGCTGCCACACGCGTGAACCTACGCACCTCATCGAGCACCGGTTTCGACTCCCCGCCCGTATCGGTCAGCCCGACGAGCACCTCGTAGGGATCGCGGAAGTACGGCTCACGCTTCTCTGCATCCATATCACGCCACCTGCGGAGCATGACACCACTGCCCCTGTTCATGAGCGCGGAGAAGAGGACCGTGCGAACGTACGCCGCTTCCTCGGCTACCGAACCCTCGAGAGAGTGGACACCGATACCGTCGGCGATCACCGGTAAGGTCCTCAACCCGCAGCGCAGCAGGAACGAGTCCAGATATGTCGCCGGCCCGTATGTGAGCGGCCCCTCGGCGATATACGAGAGGTACGGGGCGGTCACATGGGAGACCGCGTACTCGAAACCGTCGATCGCCTCCGTCGCGTCCACGCCAGTCTCACGCACCAGCGTCTCGGTGTCCACGCCGAGCATGATGGCTCGTGCAGTGTCCACCTCACGAACCGCCTCCCGGAGCGCGCCCGTCCACTTCTGGAGGGACTCCTCGCTCTCAAAACCCGTGAAGAACGCCTCGTTCCCGAGCTCCCACGCCCATATCGCCGGATCGGTACGGTAGCGGTTCACCACCCGCTGGATGAGCGAGACCTCTCGCTGGATAAGGTAGTCATCGGTACGGGGATCCCGCTTCCTGGCCCAAGTGACATCGTTCATCTCGGCGAAGCGGTCGTCCGCGAAAAACGTGACGATCGCCTTCAGGTCGTATCCACGGATGGCAGCGAGCACCTCGCCGAGCCGATCCTCTGCGTCGTCGTTGTACTGGCCTACCTGAGGCTCAAAGAGTTTCCAGGACACGAAGACTCGAACAAGCGAGAAGTTCGCCGCGGCCATCGCGGTAAGATCAGGCGTCAGATCGCGTGCATACCAGTCATCGAACGACGCATGTTCGTCGTCTAGCGGATACAGGTCCACACCAACGGGAAAAAGCGCGTTGCGGATCGGACCTGTGACCTTCGGGTCGACTGGCTTCGTCACGACTCCTCACCTCCCGCCGTGTACTCATCGTAGAGACGCCAGAAGAGTCTCTGACGTTTGGTGTCGTAGTACGCCGCACGCCTGATCTCCCATGACGCCTCGGCATGACGCCCCTCGGTGAGATAGGTGGCAGCCAGACCGAAGCGCGCACGAACACATGCCGGATCGAGGCGGACCGCCGTACGGTATGCCTTGCCCGCCTGCTCGTAGCGCTGCAAAGCCAGCAGTGACTCGGCGAGCAGCACGTGCACGAGCGCATGCGCGGGGGCCTTCTTCGCGAGCGCGATGAAGACCCGTGCCGCATGCCGCTTGAGTCCTGTGCGGCGAGCGTAGACGACGCCCAGACAGTAGAGCGCGATCGCAAGGTCGGGTTTCAAGGAGACCGCCCTGAGCGCACACGCCATCGCCTCGTTGGCTGCCTCCTGCTTGAGATACGCATACGCGGCGAGCGCAAGCGCCTCGGAGTCATCGGGCTGCTCGTCGAGGACTGCCCTCACCAACTCGGCAGCGCTGAAGAGGTCATCTGCCTTAAGCGCGAGCCCCGCCGCTCCGAGTCGGGCCTCTCGAGTCGGCTTCACTCGAGCCGGATCGACCGTGATGATCGGCGCGTCCGTCAGCCCCAACAGTGCGAAGAACAGTTCGTCCTGGCTGGGATCGAGCTCACCGGCCTGCCGGAACAGCGGGAGTGCAAGCGCCATGCCCTCGCGCTTGAGACTCGCGATGGCGAGGTTGTACGTGGCTCGTGCCTCGCGTGGGTCGAGCTCGAGCGCACGCCTCCAGCTCTCCACCGCCTCCTCGGAGTACGCAGCGGCGGCGAATGCCTCACCGAGCTGCACATGAGCGGTGACAAGATCGGGCACGACCTCCGCAAGCTCATGCCACACAAGGACCGACTGGTCCCACATGCCACCGCGGCGGTCGTACGCCATACCGAGCGCGAGATACGCGGGCGAACAGTCGGGGTCCGCCTCGATAGCCGATGTCGCTTCAGCGATCGCCTCATCGTAGAAGTCACCTTCGAGCATCATGCTCGCGAGCAGCGCGTGGACGTGAGCACCCTGGTCGCCAAGCGCGAGTGCGTCGTAACACGCGTGCACCGCGGCTCCCACCTGTCCCTGACGTGCGAGCGCCTCGGCTGCGATGATGGTCTTAGAGCGCCCGGCCATCAGTCCTCAGCTCCCCCACCGGCAAGATCGCGTGCAACCCGGGACACGATTCGGATCGCCGGTTCGGCTCCTGTCACGACACCGTTAGCGCCCACCTCGCGTGCAAGGCCACCATCGGCGGCAAAGGGTCCACCGCTCACAAGCAGCACGACGCCCGTGACACCCTCGGCTACGAACATGTCCCGGATGCTCGCCACGGATCGAGCCGCGCGCATCGTCTCGGCGAACACGATCACGATCCGTGCACCTGTCTCCCCGACGCGCTCGACGAAGTCAGCCGGCCTGACGTCGATGCCGAGGTCGTTCACCCGGTATCCGGCCTCTTTAAGGGTCGCAGCCACGATCGTGCGACCGATGGAGTGCTGGTCGCGATGGATCGTTCCGAGCACGATCGTGACACCCGTGTCCCGCGTGGCCGCTGGTGGCATCACGAACGAACCCACCTGCTCGGCCACCACCGCAGCCTGTGTGAACGTGATCTCATCGATGGCCCCCGACGCCCACGAGCCCCCGAGGAGGCCCATCGCTGGTGCGTAGAGCACATCGAACAACGCATCCTGAGCGACTCCGGATGCGCGCATACGCTCGACGACCTGGATGGCTTCAGCCGGATCCTGGTCGACGAACGCCTGGTAGAGCTGTGCTGCCGCATCTGCGGCCACGCGCCGCCCTCCTGCCTTGCTTCCTGTCGCGCTTCGCGCGTTCGTATGTCTGGTAGCGGTGGTGGGATTCGAACCCACACGGCCTTGCGGCCAGAGGCTTTTAAGGCCCCCTCCTGTACCAGTTCGGATACACCGCCGAGCTTACGCTGGATCCGACACGTCGCCGGGGTCCAACATCATCCCGTAGAGGATATCGTGTTCGCTCACCAGCGTCGAAGAAAGTCCTGCGTACGCCATGACCGACTGGAGTACGAGCGCACCGCCGATGATGACTCCTGCGCGATCGGGCTCGAGCCCCGGCAGATGGCACCGCTCATCGAGTGTCATCCCGGTGAGCCGCTCGAGGATGTCCAAGAGCACCGCACCCGTCAGCCGGTAACCGTGGACCCGCTCCGGGTCGTATGGCTCAAGACCGAGGTCTATCGCCGCGAGGCTCGTGGCCGTCCCGGCAACCGCAACCATAGTCGACGGCCGCTGCCCGAACGCGATGAAGACCGGGCGTAGCTGATCGGCGACATACTCCGCAGCCTGTTCGATCTCCCGACGCTTAGGCGGATCGTGGTGCAAGAACATCTCGGTGATACGCCGGGATCCGACATCGATCGAACGGATCGCTTCGATGGTCGTCGAGTGCTTTCCGTGGATGGCACGCATGCTTCCTAAGACGACCTCCGTCGATCCACCGCCGACGTCGACTACCATGATCCGCTCATCGCAGAACCCGTACGTGGCACCGAGGAACGTGAGGTAGCCTTCGCGATCACCCGTGATGACGTCCGGACGAATGCCGACGCCCTCGAGCTTCGCGACGAACTCGGCGCTGTTTCGAGCATCGCGGGATGCGGAGGTCGCGACCGCAATCGTGCGGACCACACCGAGCTCCTGCGCCTCGGCAACGAACTCCGCTACAGCTGCAGCGGTACGGGTCATGCCTGCTTCAGACAGCACGCCGCTCGACGACCACCCTTCACCGAGATGCGTGATCCTCGACCGCCGCACGACCTCGTGGACGACATCATCATCGACGTCGGCTACGAGGAGCCGCGATGTCACAGTGCCGATATCGATCATCGCACGTCGTTCGCTCACCATCATCCACCCTCCGTGCAACGCCCATCGTCACATTCACGTGTAAGGCCCGTGACAGTGCTTTCGCCAAGCGGGTCATCGATACCTGCGAGATACGCTGCCACATGTGCATGCAGGCACTTCACCCCACACACGTCGCGCTCTCCGGCGATACCCACCCCCACCGCACTGTCGTCCCCACCGCACTCGACGGCCCGTGCAGCACGGTAGGCGGCATCCGCGTCCCGCAGCCTCGCAACAAGCACGGGATCATCGGCCAGTCGTACCCTCCATCGCGCACAGCCGCCCGCCGACTCGACCGCTGCGACCCCGGCCACCAGATGTGGACACGTGAGGTAGTAGAGCGTAGGGAACGGGGCCTCGCCGAGCGCCGGCGCGGTCGCGATCACCACAGGAGCACCGTACGAGCACCTCAAGACGACACGCCAGCGTCCACGCGG
The DNA here is from genome assembly GCA_034007245.1 of Coriobacteriia bacterium. GTDB lineage: Bacteria > Actinomycetota > Coriobacteriia > Anaerosomatales > Anaerosomataceae > Anaerosoma. Next base: position 21,893 of record JAVERH010000008.1, read on the forward strand.
GCTGCGCCCGAGCTGCCCCGTGACCATCCGGGTATCAGCAACGCTCATCGGAAGCCGAAGACGGCGTCCAGCGCCTGCTGCCACAGTGGCACTTCTACCGTATCGCTTGGAAGCACGCTCCCGGTCGTCTCGCCGAGCATGCCACCGGTGACCACGTACGCCTGCTCTCCAGGCTTGACCATACCGAGACCCTCGCGCGCGAGCTGCTCGACACCCTCGGGAGTCTTCAGCTCGTCCACCTGCTCGCGCAGCTCCTCATTCCGCGATTGGAGACCGCTGAGCTCACCCTGGAGCGTCTGTAGTTCGCGCTCGTGCTGGTACTGGATCCTCAGGACCGGATAGATCATCCATGCAGCAAACACGAGGGAGATCGCGATGAGCGTCGGGGTGACCGAGCGCGGGATGTTGAAGCTGCGAGCAGTCGTCTTCCGGGCAGCCGTGCTACGCGAGCGAGGTGTGGATGCACGAGTACCGGTCGAGCGAGATGCAGGTGCCTTGCCACGACGAGAGTGCGATGTGGCCGCACCGGTACTCCGGGCACGCTTCGACGCCGCGCGACTGCCCGACCCCGATCGTACCGAGGTGGACTTGCTGCTCGTCGATACCCGCTTCTGCTTCTGCGCTGCTGCCATGGCATGCAATCCGTGGTGTGACAAGGCCGACGATGGTCCTGCGTAGGGCGAATGCCGTACGTGGACATCATAGCACCGCAGGAGCCTGTCGCCAAACCATCAATCTCAACCTGAGGCTGAAACTACTGAACCCCTCAGATCGTGCAGACTTGTACGAAATCGGTCGACCCGGCCACATGCATCGCAGCGCCCCCGGTCACTGCCACCTGCCCGCCCGCCGCAACGAGACCACTGGCTGTAGCTGCTTCGATCGCTGCCGAGACGAGCTCATCGGTGGTGCGATATGAGTCGATCACCACAGGCCGGATACCCCACACGAGTGCAAGGCTTCGAGCGACAGCCTCGTCAGGTGTGCCCGCAAGAACGGGGACGCGGGGACGATGTGCTGCCACGCTCAGTGCTGTCGCACCGGTCTGCGTGACCGTGACGATAGCCGCAAGCTCGAGGTCATCGGCAAGATCGCACGCCGCACGACTGACCGCAGCACCCACGCCGCCGGGCCGGTACGGTACAGATAGTGCCTCATCCACACCAGCGGCCTCTGCGGCCCGCACGATACGATCCATGGTCTTGAGCACGTGTACCGGATGTGCACCTACCGCCGTCTCACCTGAGAGCATCACGGCATCCACGTTGTCGAAGATCGCGTTCGCTACATCCGATGCCTCGGCCCGCGTCGGCCTGGATGCAGTGGTCATCGACTCAAGCATCTGGGTGGCCACCACAACGGGCGTGCCCGTGGCCCGGCACTCGGCGACGATACGCCGCTGCGCAACCGGTACATCCTCTGGAGACGTCTCCACGCCGAGGTCGCCCCGTGCGACCATCACCATGTCCGAGACCGCTACGATCCCCGCGAGGTCGCCGAGTGCCTCATGCTTCTCGATCTTGGCGACGATCGGCACTCGGCGCTCCCCCATCGCTGCCCGGAGCCGGTGGATGTCGTCTGCACTCCGCACGAACGACTGTGCGATAAGGTCGATCCCCGCATCGAGCGCCCATGCAAGGTTCTCGCAATCGAGCTCTGTGACGCCCTCCACACCGAGCGTCACACCGGGGATGTTAACGCCCTTACGGCTGGAGAGCGGACCTCCGGCCTCCACGACCGTCTGCACCGTATCACCGGCGATATCCGTCACGGTCAGCTCGATACGGCCGTCATCGATCAGGATGCGATCCCCCGGACTCACGTCGTGCGCAAGCCCACCGTGGCTGATCGATGCGCCGGCGACATCACCCAAGGCATCGACTGCACGCAGCTCGAAAGCCGCACCCACTGTCAGCACGGTCCCGGGTGCGACCTCGCCGAGCCGTATCTTCGCCCCACCGAGATCCAGCATCACGGCCACGTGACGCCCTGCCGCCCTTGCGGCGGCGCGCACACCGAGCAACTGACGCTCGAGCATCTCGCGCGTAGCATGCGCGGTATTAAGGCGCGCCACGTCCACGCCCGCCTCGATGAGTCCGCCGAGCACATCGGGGCTGTCCGAGGCGGGTCCGAGAGTCGCGATGATCTTAGTCCGGCGCACCCGCACGTCCCTTCATCAAAGCAGCAGTGGCCGGGTACCCGCACACGGGCTCCCGGCCGTCGACTGCTACCGCTCGATGTTCGTGAACGCCCCCACACCCGGATACAGAGCCGAGTCACCCAGCTCGCCCTCGATGCGAAGCAGCTGGTTGTACTTCGCCACGCGGTCGCTCCTTGCCGGAGCACCGGTCTTGATCTGCGAAGCGTTCACTGCGACGGCCACATCGGCGATCGTGGTGTCCTCTGTCTCACCCGAACGGTGCGAGATCACGGCAGTGTAGCCAGCCCGCTGCGCCATCTGAATGGCATCCAACGTCTCCGTGAGCGTACCGATCTGATTGAGCTTGATGAGGATCGAGTTCGCGACACCCATCTCTATCCCGCGAGCCAGACGCTCGGTGTTGGTGACGAAAAGATCGTCTCCCACGAGCTGCACCCGACCGCCCAGACGCTCGGTCATGAGTTTCCAGCCATCCCAGTCCTCCTCGGCCATACCGTCCTCGATCGAGATGATGGGATATCGATCCGCGAGACCGACGTAGAACTCCACCATCTCGGCACTCGTGAGCTCGCGATCCTCTCCGGCGAGCACGTACACTCCACGCTCGGCGTCGTAGAACTCCGTCGACGCCGGGTCGAGCGCAAACATCACCTGCGTACCGAGAGTATAGCCTGCAGACGTGACGGCCTCTGAGATAACCTGCAATGCTTCCTCGTTGCTATCCAGGTTCGGCGCGAAACCGCCCTCATCGCCCACACCGGCACCGAGGTTGCGGCCGTGAAGTACCTTCTTGAGCGTGTGGTATATCTCGGTGCACATCCGCAGGCCCTCTGCGAACGACCCTGCACCGACCGGCATGATCATGAACTCCTGCAGGTCGACGTTGTTGTCTGCGTGCACACCGCCATTCAGGATGTTCATCATCGGTACGGGCAGGGTAGAGGCGTTACAACCACCGATGTACGAGTAGAACGTTAGCTCACAGCTCTCCGCTGCTGCTTTGGCCGTGGCGAGCGAGACACCGAGAATGGCGTTCGCGCCAAGGGTGCTCTTATTAGGCGTGCCGTCGAGCTCGAGGAGCGCTGTGTCGATCGCGCGCTGATCCGTCGCCTCCATGCCGATCAACGCAGGAGCGATCACGCTGTTGACGTTGTTCACAGCCGTGAGCACACCCTTGCCGAGGTAGCGCGTCGAATCGCCATCCCGAAGCTCCACGGCCTCGAACGCGCCGGTAGATGCACCGCTCGGAACCGCCGCCCGACCCCAGCTGCCATCGTCGAGTGCGACCTCTACCTCGACTGTCGGGTTCCCTCGCGAATCGAGTACTTCTCGCGCCATGATGTCGGTGATGAAACTCATCCCTGCTCCTTCGTCTCGCGCGACGAGCCCTCTCTTGGGTCCGTCTCTCGTTGCTTTCCCTGCGACCGACTCGCATCCGTGCCGCTATCGCGCAGCCCTACGCCTTCGCGTCGTCCGCACGCTCGGACAGCTTGGCCCGGCCCCACAGTTCGTCCCACTCTGTGGCGGTGAGCCCCTCGAGTGCGCGACCCGAAGCGCCGGCCGCTTGCTCCATCTCGCCGAACCGGCGCATGAACTTGTCGCACGCCCGACGAAGCGCTGTCTCCGAGTCGATGCCCATCTTGCGCGCCACATTCACCACTGTGAACAGCAGATCACCAAGCTCCTCTTCCGCCCCGGGTGAGCCAGGCTCTTCCGATGTGAGCTCATCGATCTCCTCGTGGACCTTCTCCTAGACCCCTGCGATATCTTCCCACTCGAAGCCCGCTGCAGCGGCGCGCCGCGATATCTTCTGGGCACGCACGAGCGCTGGCAACGAGACCGGCACATCTGCCACAACCCCGCCGCCCTGCCGCTCTTCGCGCTTGACCGCGTCCCACATCCGTGTGACGTCCTCGGCCGTCTCAGCCACCGCTGTCCCAAAGATGTGAGGGTGTCGGCGGCGGATCTTGGCGGTGATGCCTGCGATGACGTCGTCGATGGTGAAGGTGCCCTCATCGGCAGCAACCTGCGAGTTCAGGACCACCTGCAGAAGAACGTCCCCAAGCTCGTCGACGATCTCGGCCGGATCAGCGGACTCGATCGCCGAGACCGCCTCATACGCTTCCTCGATCATGTGCGGCGCCAACGAGGCGTGAGTCTGCTCCCGATCCCACGGACAACCGTCGGGGGCCCGTAGCGCAGCGATCGTACGCACGAACTCAGTGAATCCTCCCGGTGGCTCGATGCGTGTCGGCGGCAGGTAGAGCGCGCTCCCTCGAGGGATCGACTGGATAGTGCCGAGCTCGCCGATGCTCAGTCGCGTCAACTCGAATCCGCCCGCCGGAAGCTCGCTCGCGATCACCACGGTGTGCTCACGGTCGTAAAAGTGCCGTAGCCGCCCGGCGATCGCATGTGCCTGGATAGCGTTCATGACACCGGTCACGATGAGGTGCGTGCCACGCTGCAGGTCCGCCATACCGAGCGCCTCGGCGTCGACAAGCTCGAGATCGGCGGTCATGTCGATATCGAGAGCGAGCAGTATCACCTGCAGTGGTGAGGCGATCGGGAACACGTCGACGGTCTCCCGTGTCCGCGACAGGACTGCAGAGATAAGCCCCTCGCGAACAAGAGGATACCCGCCCGCCACGAGTGCGACATCACCGGTCGCGGCGAGACGCAGGAGCGCCTCGACCACATCAGAGGTCGAGGCGCTCTCCGTGATACCGAGATCGGTGAAGTGCAGTGGCGTGAAGCCGAGCGACGTGAGCATCTCGGCAGATGCCCCCGTCGCTGACGGGATCACGATGTTGTCCACCTGGCGTAGTCGGGCCACGGCCCGGACGTCGGGCATACCTTCCGCGTCAGGCTCCAGCCCGACGATAGCGATCGAACCCACGCCGCCCCCTCCTGGCTCCGAACTACTCGGCGGGCTTGAAGGTCTCGTCCAGATACTCGATCTCCGCAGCATCGCGCAGCCCGGTCACGTACGCCTGGAACGCAAGTTCACCACTGTCCGCTGCCAGGATATCGGAGAGCTCGGCAGGAACATCGGCGATCTCACTACCCTCGGCAACCTCATCCTGCTTGAGAATGATGTGCCAGCCATAGTCCGACTGCACTGGATCGCTGACCTCGCCGACCTTGAGAGCGTCGGCAGCTGCGGCGAACTCAGGCACGTACATGATCGTCTGTGCCCAGCCCAGGCTGCCGCCTGTGGCCGCACTGCCAGAGTCGGTGGAGTTGGCGACTGCCAACTCCGCGAAGTCCTCGCCGTTGCGTACCTTCTCGGCAAGCTCCATAGCCAACGCCTCGTCGTCCACGAGAATATGCGAGAGGAGCGAGTACGCTGCAGGCACGGTGGTGAGCGTCGCCTCGGTCGAGGCAGCTACCTGGATGAACTCGCTTGCCAGCTCGTACTTGATGCTCTCGTTCGCAAAGTCCATATCCATGCCGTTGGTGCTCAGCATCTCCTCGATCGTCGCCTTGTCGTCAGTACCCATGAGCGACGCAAGACGCTGGTCGATCGTATCGTCGCTGAGGTCGGCACCGAGGTCTTCAGCGTTCTCGATGATGAGTGTCTTCTGGATCCACTCTTCGACGAGCATCTTCTTGTACTCGGCCGCCGTGGCCTCGTCGATCTCGCCACCTGCCTGCGCCAGGACCTGCTCGTAGAGCGTATCCAGCTCCGAACGCGTCATCTCGGTGCCGTTCACGCTCACTACAGCGTCTTTGGACCCGCCGAACAAGGAGCCGCCATCGCCACCCTCACTCGAGCAGCCTGCAAGGGCTCCTACGGCAAGAGTGGTGAGAAGTAGAGCGGCAATGCCGCGAATGATTCGCACTGTGTTGCCTTTCCCTAGGATACGTTGTGATCACCAGAGATGCTCTGGACTGCGGAGAGTATAGCACCCAGAGCACGCATAGCTGTCGCTCCGGGGGCCTCTCCGGGCATCTCCACAAAATGAACAGAACGTGTACGCGCCACGTAAACCGCACCGTCTGCGGCAAGCAGACCGCGCTCGGCGTCCGAAAGGTTCACCGGCGAGAGGCTGATCCGGTGCCGTACGAGGCTCACCGTGGTGATGCCCAGTTCGGCGGCGACGGTCTTGATGCGCGCGATCGTGAGCAGGTCGCGCGCGGGAGACGGGAGCGCACCGTAGCGACCCTCGATCTCGGCGATGAGAGACTCCACCGCTTCGGGCGTCGTAGCTGCAGCGATGCGCCGATACAGGAGCACACGCTCGTCGGTCTCGGGCACATACTCCTCGGGCAGGAAGGCGGCGACCGGCAGATCCACGCGTACGTCCGGATGGGCCGGCAGCGGCTCGCCCCGCACCTCGGAGACGGCCTCGCGCAGCATCTGCGCATAGAGATCGAAACCGACTGCGCCCACGCTGCCGCTCTGCTCGGCACCGAGCAGACTACCCGCACCGCGGATCTCCAGGTCTCGCATGGCGACTTTGATACCGCTCCCAAGCTCACCGTGTTCTTGGATCGCCGCGAGCCGCTCGTAGGCCTGCTCGGTGAGCGCCTCGGTCCGAGGGAAGAGGAAGTACGCGTACGCGCGCACGTGCGAACGACCGACACGACCTTTGAGCTGGTAGAGCTGCGCGAGGCCGAGCCGGTGTGCGTCATCGATGATGAGCGTGTTGGTGTGCGGGTTGTCAATGCCGGACTCCACGATGGTGGTCGCCACCAACACATCGATCTTGCCAGCCGAGAACGACTCCATCACGCGCTCGAGTTGGTGCTCGGACATCTGGCCGTGCCCGACGCCGATACGTGCCTCGGGCACTGCGGCCTGTACGCGCTCTACCACTCGGTCGATGCCACGCACGCGATTGGAGATGTAGTACACCTGACCGCCACGCTGGATCTCACCGCGAATGGCCGAGCTCACGATCTCCTCGTCGTACTCGCCCACATGTGCCTTGACCGGGAAACGACCGGCCGGAGGCGTGTCGATCACCGAGAAGTCGCGCACGCCAGAAAGCGACATCTGAAGCGTACGAGGGATCGGCGTCGCAGTGAGCGTGAGTACGTCGACCTGTTCGCGCAGGTTTTTGAGATGCTCCTTATGCTCCACACCGAAACGCTGCTCCTCGTCCACCACTACAAGACCGAGATCTCTTGGAACGACGTCTTTCGAGAGCAGGCGATGCGTACCGATGAGGACGTCGACGGTACCGGCCGCGAATCCCTCGAGGGCTTCCTTCTGCTGAGCCGCACTCCGGAATCGCGAGAGCACCTCCACGCGGACCGGATAGGACTCGAACCGCTCGGAGAAAGTAGTGAAGTGCTGCTGGGCAAGGATGGTCGTCGGGCAGAGCAGTATGACCTGCTTGCCGTTCTGCGTAGCTTTGAAGGCAGCACGAACGGCTACCTCTGTCTTACCGTAGCCGACGTCTCCGCATACAAGACGGTCCATTGGACGGTCGCTCTCCATATCGGCCTTCACATCGGCGATCGCGGCAAGCTGATCGGGCGTCTCCTCGAAGGGGAACGCCTCTTCCATCTCGCTCTGCCACGGCGTATCGGGTGCGTATACAAAGCCACTCACAGCCGCCCGACGTGAATACAGATCGACGAGATCGAACGCCAACTTGCGCGCCTGCTTGCGTGCCTTGCCGGTGGCCTTCGACCAGTCGGCGGTGTTGAGCCGGGTCACACGCGGTGCGGAACCTTCCGGACCGACGTACCGCGTCACCCGGTCCAACTGCTCCACCGGGACGTAGAGCTTGTCGCCCTTGGCGTACTCGAGCAGAAGGAAGTCACGCTCGGTCCCAAGCACGTCCTGGCGAATGAGCTCGCGGAAGAGCGCGATACCATGGACCTCGTGAACGACATAGTCACCCGGGCTGAACGCGAACGTAAGCCGGGTGGGATCGGCAGCCTGACGACGGCGCTCCGCTGCACGAGGGAACACATCGTCGATCGAGACGACTGCAAGGCGGGCGCCGGGTACCACGTAACCCGACGGCACGTCGGCGACTGCGATCGAGACCAGTCCCGTGGGCAACGAATGGGTGGTTGTATCGAGATCGACCACCGATGTGCCCGCCTCAACGAGTGCGCGGGAGAGTCGTTCCTTCCCCTGGCGATCGCGGACGGCCGCAACCACACGGTAACCTGTGTCGATCAACGCCCGAAGCCCGGCTGCGAACGTCTCCTCGCGCTTTCCCACCTGAGGACGACGTGCCTGCACCTCACCGTCCGCCGCACCGCCCGCACGCAGGAGTGAGAGGAACGTCAACCGCTGACGTCCGCCGAGATCGACCTCGGCGGGCTTGAGGTACAGGTCTTCGATACTCACGTCGGCAGTGACGGCCCGTGACTCCGCCTCTCCGCGAGCCCGGATGAGATCGTCAAAGATCGCGCGCGGCTCGGCCACCACGATGAGCGTCCCCGGAGCCACATAGCCGAGCACCGAATCGACTGACTTATAGAAGTACGGCAGGTAGCTCTCGATGCCGTTGAACATCACGCCCTGCTCGATGAGCTCCAGATCGCGCGCAAGCTCGTCGTTGTCACGAGCAGCCTCGCCGAGGGCACGCCGGGCGTTCTGGGCAGCCCTCGTCCCCGGCGCCACCTCACGGCAGGGGTAGATCTCCACCGGCCCGGAGTCGCCGATATGCTGCTGTGTGGAAGGAAGGTACCGCCTGAGCGTCTCGATCTCGTCGCCAAAGAGCTCTATACGCACCGGATATGGCACGTCCGAGCCGAACACGTCGAGAGTGCCACCACGTACCGCGAACTGTCCACGCTCCTCGGCGGTATCGACACGTACGTAGCCCATACGTGTCAGCCGCTCGGTGACTGCGGCAAGATCGAGTGTGTCGCCCTCGGCGAGCCGCACTGGTTCGTAGACGTGCGATCCCTGCGGAGGCAGAGCGCGCAGAAGGGATCGGCCGCTTGCAACGACGATGACCGGGCGGCCCTTGTCGAGCGAGTAAAGCGCACGCGACCGCGCACCGATAGCCTCCAGGTCGGGCGCCGTGCGATCCCATGGCGCGTCAGCACGGTCGGGGAAGTACAAGACGCGCTCCTGCTCGACGTACGTGCCGAGCTGCCGGGCAAAGCGGTCGGCAGCATCTGCGCCAGGAAGCACGACGAGCATCGGCTGCTGGCGTCCTGCAGCAACCACCGAGGCGAGCACTGGCCGGATGAGGCCCGGCGCAGCAAGCGTCACGTCATCCCCGCGCGCGATCTTTTCCAGGGCAGCCCCAAACGCCGGTTCGGCGGACAGAGCGGGTGAAATAGAGCTGAAGAACGTTGTCACGTCACGACTCCCGACGTCGCACAGCACGAATGGCCCGCGTCCGTATGACCGGGGCGAGCAGCGGGTGCGAGTGTAGGGCTGTGCGGCATGCGCGGTCAAACGAGCAGAAGCGCGCCGACCACACCCTCAGGTACGATGAAAGCGATATCCGCTACGCACGGAGGCACCATGACCACCCCACAACAAGCAGCCGAGATCGACACCCGACTCAAAGGACTGTACCCCGTTGCGACGATCGCCCTTGGCTACGAGACCGACTTCCAGTTACTCATCGCTGTGATCCTCTCGGCCCAGACGACCGATATCGGCGTCAACAAAGTGACACCCGTGCTCTTCGAGCGGTTCCCCACCCCCGAGGCGCTTGCCGGTGCCGACCCCGCCGAGATCGAGCAGATCGTGCACTCCACCGGGTTCTTCCGCAACAAGACCAAGAACATCATCGGCGCTGCGCAGCGTATCGTGGCAGAGTACGACGGGCACGTCCCCGATACGATGGCAGACCTGCTCACTCTGCCGGGCGTCGCGCGCAAGACCGCCAACATCGTGCTCTATAACGCCTTCGGCAAGGCCGAGGGGGTGGCCGTGGACACGCACGTCTTCCGGCTCGCCCACCGACTCGGCTACTCCGCACAGAAGGACACCGGCAAGGTGGAACGCGACCTCATGGCACTCTTCCCGAGCCGGGAGTGGGGGGCGCTCACATACCGGCTGATCGAACACGGACGTGCCATATGCGACGCCAGACGACCGATCTGCGGACAGTGCGCGCTCTCGGATATATGCCCGAGCGCGTTCACGGTGAAGGGCTGGCGCGAGCAGGCCTGACGCGCCCTAGGCGAACACCAGCGCAAGCGCCGCCGCAAGGAAGACCGCCGGCAGCATATTGCCCACAGGCAGCCGCTTGATCTGCGCGAGATCCAATCCGATCGCCAGGATGAGCGCACCGCCGACCGCCTCTATCGATGCGATGACGGCAGGAGTGATGAGCGGCTCCACGCTGTGCGCCGCCAGCGCGATACCGCCCTGTATCAGCAGGATCGGGATAACCGAGAGACCGACACCGACGCCAAGCGTCGTCGCAAGAGCGATAGCAGCGATGCCGTCCAGCAGCGCCTTCAAGAACAGCAGCGACGGATCACCAAGACCGTCTTGGAGAG
>JAVERH010000148.1:0-5049 GCA_034007245.1 Coriobacteriia bacterium
TGTGGCCGTGGTGATCACCCCTGTTTCCGGCGCGGCACGGTCGACCGCGACCGATGACGCAGGTGAAGCGTTCTACGGCTACCTGAGCACGGGCGAATACCAGCTGCAGTGTACGAAGACGGGCTACATCTACGACTCCGCTGCGCTGTCGTCAGTCAACGTCGCCGCTGACCTACTGACGAGCGTAGTGGTGCGCATGCAGCGCCCATCGAGCGCCCGTATCACGGTGGTTGACGACAGCGATGTGCCGATATCGGACGCCACGGTGACGCTGAGCCGCTCGGGCGCTCCCGACAGGACCGCCACTACCAGCGCGAGCGGGGCGGTGGACTTCGACGATCTGCTCATAGCGGACTACACGGCCACCGCTGTCAAGGATGGCTATTCGCAGGGCAGTGTCACAGTGGCGATATCCGCCGGGGAGCAGGCGCTCTCGCAGACCATCAAGCTGACCGCGCGACGAGGTCTGGTCGTTCGGACATCGGACAGCGCGGACGTCCCGGTGAGCGGAGTCACGGTGAGTGTGAGACAGTCGTCGTGGCCGTTCGCGCACGTATCTGGTAGTCCCGGCATCACATCCGCGAGCGGTGAGGTTGCATTCGAGAGCCTCGCTAACGCCACGTACACCGTGACGGTGGAGAAGGCCGGGTATACAACGCAGATCCGCAGCGTCACGTATGACGGCTCCAACGGGCCGGAGGTGTTCGTGATGGCCCCGATCGCTGAGGGCTCTCTCAAAGTGCGGACTGTGAGGCAAAACGGGAACGCCAGGGGCAACCAGTGGGTGAGGATCACCGGCCCCGATAGCTACTACCTCAACGCAAGAACTGACTCGAGCGGTTATCTACTGGTGGAGGGACTGCAGCCAGGGACCTACAAGGTCGAGTACCAGCTCGACAGAGGGAATTACAAGAAGCAGACGAGTGTGACCGTCAGTGCTGGGATGCAGACGTACCAGGAATTGAGTTGGTAATGAGCGCGCGCGCTCGCATACGAGACGATGTGGGGTTCACACTGCCCGAACTGATGGCGGTCGTTGCTCTCATGGGCATCGTTCTGGCGGCGGCATATCTTCTTCTCAACACCGGGACCACCATCTCGAACCAGGTGGAGGCGCAAGCCGTGGCCGCCGAAGAAGGACGCGCGGTGCTCTCTCAGCTCTCCAGTGAACTGCGGCAAGCCTATGAGGTTAATGATGGCCAAGGGGCGTTCCTGGTCATCCAACCGCGCGAAGTGGTCTTCTACACGGACGTGAACCGTGATGGATTTCCGGAGAAGGTGCGGTATCGCATCGTCGGCAACAAGATCTACCGGGCCCAGGCGACCGCCACCACGGAGATGCCGCCTTATACGTTTCCTGCATTCTCTGCTGACCAGCCGGTGCAGGGTGCGATAGAGAGCACCTGGAGTGAAAGCGTGTTCACGTACTACACCAACCAGTATCTGTCCGGTTCGGACGTGCCTGTGCCGGCCACTGCGGCGCGGGATGTATCGGCGGTGCAGGTAAGGCTCAAGAACTCCGTTGAGCGTGGCCAGCAGAGTGCTTCGGTCGACGTGACGACGTGGGTGAAGGTGCGTGGGGTCCACAACACCATCGACTGAGAGGGCGCACATCATGAGCTCACAGCGCCAGAGGCGGACTTCATTCTCAGGCGCCGCCCGAAGGATCGGCAGCGACGACAGCGGTATCGCCATGTTGACGGTGGTAGGTGTCTCTGTCGTGTTGTTCATCCTCGCCACGATGCTGTTGGTACTCTCGGGGCATCTCACCACCATGACGGCGGCGCAGGTCTCGAGCACCAAGGCGATGCATATGGCCGACGCTGGGCTCAACGCGTACCTGTACGAACTGCGTCGGAATCCCACCTTCTACGTGGCGAACCCGACGCTTGGGCCTACGAGCCTCGATGATGGCGTGTGGACGGTCGAGGCAAGTGCGTCTGGTGGTCCAGGTTCTCCCATCGATATAGTCGCCGTTGGCTCGATCCCGAGCCACGACGTCACGAGGACCGTCCGTGCCAAGGTGCGTTTCCCGTCATACGCTGATTACATGTTCCTTTCGGACAGCAATATCCACATCGGTAGTGAGGCGCGCATCGTGGGCAGCATCCGCGCCAACGGGTGGATCGAGAACCAGGGTACCGTTACCGCTGACGCATTCGCAGGCGGTTCGATCACCGACACGGCGTTCGGTACCGACCCGGCCGACGGGCTCCCCAAGAGGATCCGCGGATCGAAGATGCCGAACCAACCAACCATCGATTTCTCGCAGGTCACCACCGATTTGAATGCCATCCGTATTCTCGCCGACTCGGCGGGTACGAGCTTCGGTCCCTCGGGATCGAAGGGGTACCAGGTCGTGATGAACGGCACACAAGTGCAAGTGCTCAAGGTGACTGGCGGTGAGACGACCGGCAACCTGACGACGACATCGCTGGGGCTGTACACGGTACCGGCATCCGGCGTGTTCTACTTCGATGACAACGTGTGGGTGCGTGGCACCTACAGTACGAAGCTGACGATCGCAAGCACGGGGATCATGCGCGTCAACGGCAACATCGAGCCGAGCGACGAAACGAGGCCCTTCACGTGCGGCTTGATCGCCGAGGACAACATCAACGTTCCCAGTTGGTACCCGATCACTGCGGCGTTCCCTACGGACGTCGTCCTCCAAGCGGCGCTGTTGTCGCAGACGGGCACCGTGCAGGCGGAGATGAAAACGGGCGTGTTCCGCAACAGCATCCACATCAAGGGCTCAAACGCGTACCAGGACCAGGGCGGCTTCGTCTCCGTGAGCGGGACCACGCAGGTGGCGGGCTTCAGGAGCCGTCTGTACGAGTACGACCGTCGTCTCGAGGTGGAGCCTCCGCCGATGTATCCGCGCTTGCGGGACGGCACCCTCAGGGTCTCGACCTGGTTCGAGGGTTAATAGAGAGACGGGCATACACTCGCCTGGTGGTGTAGGTGCCGGCTGCATAGCTTGACATCACCGAGGGAGTGGTGTTCGATACGGTGTGGCGTGCGCAGCATGGTGTATTCTTGCGCACATGGTATGACCAGTTGGGGTCCACGGTGTCTAACGCACTCGTCGCAGTCTTGTCGTAGCAGGAGCAGTCTTTGAAGGGGGACACCGATGGGTCTTCTTTCGTTCGGTGCCAGCCAAAGCGCTGTGGGTCTGGACATCGGGGCTGAGCGTGTCCGGGTGGCTCAAATCAGCGCTACGGCTTCGGGTCGTGTGCTTACCGCATACGGCATCGCGCATACGCCCTTTGGTGCACTCACTGATGGCGAAATCATCGACGGACCCGCGATATCAGCGGCGATCAAAGACGCCTGGAAAAGCGCTGGGATTCGTGGCAAGACCTGCGCCGTCGGCGTATCAAACCAGCGCGTTGTTGTGCGCCTGATCGATCTCCCTTTCATGGAGCGCGTCGAGCTCGCAAACGCGATCCAGTATCTAGCCCAGGACTACATCCCCATGGCCGTTGAGGAATCCATTTTCGACTTCCAGATCATGGGCGATTACATGACGTCGAGCGACGAGCATATGATGGAAGTCCTGCTGGTTGCGGCTCACCGCGAAATGATCGACCACACGGTGTCGGCGGTCGAGGGCGCAGGTGTCAAGCTTAGCGGTATCGACGTCTCCTCTTTCGCAGTAGCGCGCGCTGTGTTGGACGACACTGACGCCGTGCTTCCTGCCGACGACGGCTCCGCCACGGCGATCGTCCATATATCGTCGGACCTCACCAGCATCACCATCGTCGAGCGGGGAGTCCCGCGGTTCAACCGCATCTCGTCGCTTGCTGGCGGCACGATCACCCACGCGATCGCCAATGCCTTGAATATCGGATTCGATGAAGCGGAAGAGATCAAGCGCACTATCGGGCTTCGTGACATCTCAGACGTTGAGCAGGAGCCGTTCTCGGGTACCGATCCGGCGCTCGTTCCGGTCGCCCAGGACGCCATCGAACGTGAGGCCAATAGATTCATCGCCGAGGTCCGGCGGTCGATCGACTACTACCTCACGCAGACGGCGCAGACGAGAACGATCCAGACGATCCTGCTGAGCGGCAGTGGATCGCAACTACGCAACTTCCCTCAGTACCTGCAGACGGCCCTCCAGACGCAGGTCGTGACAGGGGATCCGCTCTCGCGGCTTAAGGTCGCACCGAGCGTCCAGAATGCGGTTCTGGCTGATAGGATGGGCTCTTCGACGGCTATCGGGTTGGCGCTAGGGGGGCTGCAGGTGTGATGAGGATCAACCTTCTCCCCAGGGAGATACTGGAACAGCGCCGTGCGGAGAAGCGGGTCGGATGGGTGGCAGCCGGCGCATTGGCGGTGGCTGTTGTGCTGGGCGCGGTCTGGCTCTATGGCGACTTCCGGCTGAATGAGAAGCAGAACGAGCTCGCGGCGATCGAGCAGCAGATACAGGCGATTCAGGCGCAGGCCGACCAGCTTGCGGTGTTCGAGATGCGAGCGAGTGAGCTCGAGGAGCGTCGTCAGATCGCTCGGTCGGCGCTTGCGGGCAGATTGGATACGGCCAGGCTACTGGAGGAGGTCTCGCTCGTACTGCCAACCGACCTCTGGGTTGAGACCATGCTGCTTGACGAGACGGCTGGTCTCTCGATCGCTGGCTATGCGGTGGACTCCACTGAGGATGCACCCTATGTCGGCCATAAGGCCATCGCGAAGGGGTTGGTGCGCCTTGCCGATCTAGACACGCTGAGCGATGTCTGGCTGACGAACTCCACAAAGACCCTCTTCGAGGAACAGGCTGTGATCCAGTTCTCAATCACCGCGAAGGCGAGCCCTGTGAACCCGGAGGGTGATCTCCAATGAGGGCGCCCTCACCGAATACTGATTCGCGACGGTCGGTCCTGCCCCGCCGAGTACGGTCGGCACGTTGCGGAGGTCACCGCTGATGAAGAGACTATCGACACAGGCACAGATGCTGATAGCCATCGGACTCATCGTGGTCGTTGCGATCGCAGTCGTCGTTCTCGGGATACTGCCTCTGTTCCAGGAGGCGGCGTTGGTCAGCGATGA
>JAVERH010000149.1:0-5043 GCA_034007245.1 Coriobacteriia bacterium
AGGTGCCGGGCCCGTGTGGCTTGAGCCATCCTGCTGGTGTCGCAAGCACGGTGATCAGAGACATCTGGATCCAGTAGATGATCGGATACAGCACGGCCCACAGGTAGTACTTCGTTATGCCCGGGTCGTACGTGCGGTCCATCAGCACACCCGTGCCGAGTTGCATCAGCGAGGCTGTGCCTATAAGCATGCCCCACCAGAGCGGATACGGTGTGGCGCCCATGAGTGGAACCCCGAGGACCCAGGTGGCGATCCATAGTACTGTCAGGACGACGAAAGAGTACGCCCAGAGGATCGATGCCGTGGCCTCTAGGTATACGGGGAACAGCCGCCGGTTCTTCCAACTCCGCCAGATACCGATGTTTCTGCGCAAGACCTGTGCTAGTCCACGTGCCCAGCGGATGCGCTGACTCCAGAGGGTTCTCAGTGTCGGTGGAACCTGCATACGGACCATGGCACGCGGTTCGTATCGTACGTCGTAGTATCTTGTCTGGAGGGCCCATGAGGTCGCGATGTCTTCTGTAGCGCAGTCGTGGACGAAAAGGCCCACGTCCTCGAGCGCGCTCTTCCTGTATAGAGCCATCACGCCTGACACTGTCATAACACGTCCCCATACCACCTGTGCCCGTTTGAGTAGCGAGATGATCGATGAGAACTCAACGGCTTGAATCTTGCCAAGGAGCCTGTCGGTGTTGCGCACGCGGGGGTTACCGGTCACGGCTGCAAGGCGAGCGTTCCTTACGAAGTGAGGGACCATCCATCTGAGCGCATCCGGGTCCGGTGTCGAGTCAGCGTCGAGGACGAGGATCAACTCACCTCCGGCGAGTGGGATCGCGTCGTTGAGTGCCATGGCCTTGCCCTCGTTGATGCGCTTGTCGACGACGGTGAGTCGTGGATCATAGAGGAGTCTCTGCGCACGCTGGACCGTGGCGTCCGTAGAGCCGTCACTGATGACGATCGCCTGGATATACGGATAGTCGAGTGCTAGGACACCTTCGATCGTATGGGTGATCATCTCGCCCTCGCAGTGCGCGGGGATGATCACCGTGACGAGCGGTAGATCGGTATCGGGGATGTCGTAGAAGTCTCGGTTCGAGCGGCGTTCTCGTCGGAACGAGTAGAAGAGTGCGGTGGTCGCCCACATGATGGATGTGAAGAGCGGGTACCACGCGAAGAAGACCATCAGTACCCGGTAGGCCGGGCTCGCCCCGAACGCGTGTATGACATCTGACATCAGGCGTTCGCCAGGGAGAGACCGGACGCTGCATAGTACACCTTGGTGGTCACATCGCCCTCCCCTTCCATATCGATGAGGATCGAGCGAGCGCCTCTGCGAACAGCAGCGGGTATGACGACCGGGGTGCCGGCGCAGTCGTAGTCGTAGGTATACTCCACTGCGGGCACCGCCGTGCGTGCACCCTTGCGCTTGAAGATCGCAATGTTCCAGCGGACCCAGAGCATCGTGATAAGCGCGATGGCGAGGTTGACCACTACGACGATGAGGGTGCTATGGAGTTGGGTGTCGGTGGGTCCGAGAAGCAGGGCTATCCACCACAGCCAGCCAAAGAGTATCCAGCTGACGATCGCGAGTGCGAACTGCAAGAGTGTGGATACGGCGCGCATGACGGACTCCTATAGACCAGCTAGTGGACGGTTGACCACCCCTGCATCTCGAAAATGGTACGAGACACGGTCCCCTGAGTGGTGCGAATACGCGCAGCAAGCCACAGAGAGGGCTAGTGTGATGCGCATCACGAACGAGAAGCTTAAAGGACTAGGGGCCGTACGTCAACACGCACGGCCCCTAGTGATATATCAGGATCAGGCTACTGTAGAAGACGCCGGTTACGCCTTCGCAGCGTCTCTCTGGAGCTCGCCGGAGAAGTCCGGAGAGTCGATGGGGCTCTCGAACTCCTTCGGTAGTATGAGATTCAATAGGATCCCGACGAACGTAGCCGTGGCCATGCCGGGAAGCACATAGTCACCAAGTGGGATCGTCGTTCCAGTGGTCTCCATACCGATGCCGATGACCAGCACGACGCTCGAGAGGATGAGATTGCGGCTGTGGCTGTAATCGATGCCGCTCTCAACCAGCATACGCAGACCCGAGCTGGCGATCAGACCGAAAAGGAGCAGGGAGATGCCGCCCATGACCGGTACCGGGATCGACTGGATGAGAAACTTGAGTTTAGGCACAAAGCCACCGATCACGAACGCGAACGCGCCGGCGTACCAGAATATCTGTGTCGCGTAGACCTTCGTGACCGCCATGACGCCAAGATTCTCGGCGTAGGTGGTCGACGGCGAGCCGCCTACCATCGCTGAAAGCGCGGTCGCAAGGCCATCTCCGGCGAGCGATTCGGGAAGCAATGGTGTGAAGTCCTTGCCGACGATCTCGTTGACGACAAGCAGGTGCCCGATGTGTTCGACCATCACGACCAGCGCGACTGGAGCGATGATGAGAATCGCTCCGAGGTCGAACTCAGGGAAGACCAGCGTGGGAAGACCGATCCACTGGGCGTCGAGAACGGGCTGGAAGTCCACCATTCCCACGAAGGCTGCGAACACGTAGCCGACGATGATGCCGAGTAGGATCGGAATCGTCGATAGGAAGCCTTTGGTGTAGCTGGAGAAGATCACTGCGGCGCCCAATGTCACGAGGGCGACGAGCAGGAATTTGATATCGAACGTGTCTCCGCCAGCATTGAGCGCCATGTTCACGGCTACGCCTGCGAGGCCGAGGCCGATGACGATGACGACCGCACCCACCAGCGCCGGCGGCAGTACCCGATTGAGCCACCCGCTACCGATCGCCTTGATGATCAGCGCAACAACGACGTACAGCAGGCCGGCTACCACCAGGCCACCGAGGGCGGCGGGGATGCCTTTGGTACCGGCTACCGCCGCGATCGGGCCGATGAAGGCGAACGATGAGCCGAGGTAACTAGGAATCTTGTTCCTGGTGATGATCAGGTACAGGATCGTGCCTGCGCCTGAGGTCATGATCGCGAGCGAGGGGTCGAGCCCGGTAAGGATCGGCACCAGGACCGTTGCACCGAACATGGCCATGAGGTGTTGAAGCGCTAGCGGGATAGCCTGAAGTACAGGCAGCTTCTCGTCAGTTTGAATCGTGCGCTGCGCCACTCGAACCTCCTAGCCGATTGAGTTCTGGATCACGGGCAGGATGAAGTCGAGTACGAACAGCACACTGGTCAGGTACATCAACCAGTGGATCTCCCTGGCTTTGCCGTGCAGGACCTTGATG
Source organism: Coriobacteriia bacterium (assembly GCA_034007245.1). Taxonomy (GTDB): domain Bacteria; phylum Actinomycetota; class Coriobacteriia; order Anaerosomatales; family Anaerosomataceae; genus Anaerosoma. The sequence goes on from JAVERH010000149.1 coordinate 3,266, forward strand.
ATCACGAAGGCGATGAAGCCGAGGCCGATCCCGTAGCTGATGCTATAGGTGAGCGGCACGGTGACGATAGTAAGGAACGCCGGGAAGGCGTTCTCGAAGTCGGTCCAGTCGATGTCCTTGATGGCGCTCATCATGAAGAAGCCGACGACGATCAGGGCACCGGCGGTGATGGAGCCAGCGTTGGCGACCATCGCGATCACTGGCGAGAAGAACGCCGTGAGTGCGAAGAGGATACCGGTCACGACGACGGTAAGGCCAGTGCGGCCGCCCTCTGCGACACCTGAGGCTGACTCGACATAGGTGGTGATGGAGCTTGCGCCAAAGAGACCGCCAGCTGCCGCTGCGACGGAGTCGACCGCAAGGATGTTGCGGACGCCGGGAACCTTGCCGTCCTCATCTACGAAGCCGGCCTGCTCACCCACGGAGATGACGGTACCCATGGTGTCGAAGAAGTCCGTCAGCATCACTGCAAAGACGAACAGTAGCATCGTGGGAGTGAACACTTGAAGGAGTGCGATGGAACTGGTGCCCTCGGGGGTCTGGAACGGCGCGAAGAACGTACGGAAGTCGAGCGGGGCAACAACGCCGGTCGGGAGCGAGGTGACCTGGAAGATGAGCGCCGCGATGGTGGCTACGATGATGCCCCAGAGGATGCTCCCCTTAACCTTCATCGCCATGAACGCGAAAATCGCGACAAGGCCGATCAGGGTGACCCATACAGCAGGCTGGCTGAAGTCGCCGAGGGTCAGAAGCGTCGCCTCGCTGGCTACGACGATACCGCCGGACTTGAGACCGATGAAGGTGATGAAAAGTCCGATGCCGACACCGATCGCTCGTTTGAGATTGATCGGGATGGCATCCATGATCGCCTCGCGGAGGCCGGTCATCACGAGGAGCAGGATGACGATACCCTCGACGAACACGACGGACATGCCTACCTGCCAGGGGACACCAGCGCCCAGTACGATACTGAAGGCGACAACGGCGTTCAGGCCCATACCTGAGGCGAGTGCGAGTGGCCGGTTGGAGATCAGGCCCATCGCGATGCACATGAGTGCAGCGCCGAGGGCGGTCGCGGTCGTAAGCGCCGGGATCCACTCACCTGCTGCATCGCCAAACATCGAGGAGAGGATTCCGGGGTTCACGAAGATGATGTAGGCCATCGTCATGAACGTAGTGATACCTGCGATGATCTCTACGCGCAGTGTGGTACCTCGTTCGTTGAACTTAAAGAACTTATCCATAGCATCAGCCCTTCTTGGTAATCGGTGCTTGCGGGAAGTCGCTCCACAGGCTGGACCTGCTGCCATCGGAGCAAGGCATCATGCCGGTGCAGCCATCCCCCCTCTCGCCATCTCGGGGATGATCCGCGACTGTGGGTACATACCGACGGGCCAGATGCGCCGCGCCCGGCGATGTGTCAGAAGGAGGGTATGGACCTTAGACACCGGAGCTACCAAAGCCGCGCTCCCCTCGCTCGGTGCTGTCGAGTCCATCAGTCTCGGTCAAGACGGCCCGCTCAACGCGCTGGATCACGAGTTGCGCGATCTTGTCGCCACGCGTGATCGAGATGGGTGTGACGGGGTCGATGTTGACCGCGATGAGCTTGATCTCGCCACGGTAGTGGCTGTCGATGAGGCCGGGAGTGTTCACGAACGTGAGTCCCGTCCTGAGGGCCAGCCCGCTGCGCGGTTGCACGAAGCCGGCGTGTCCGTCGGGTATCGCTACGGCGATACCCGTGCCGATAAGCATTCGCTGAAGTGGCTTAAGGGTGACGT
>JAVERH010000150.1:0-4961 GCA_034007245.1 Coriobacteriia bacterium
AAGGCTTCTGCTTCACTACTTCCTTCTTATGCGGCGCCACGAGCATGAACATGTTCCGGCCCTCGAGTTTGGGCTTCGACTCGACGAACGCGAGATCGGCGATATCCTCCTCGAGCCGCTGCAGGATCGCAAGACCGCGCTCTGCATGCACCATCTCCCGACCACGGAACATGATCGTGACCTTGACTTTGGCGCCACTGTCGAGGAAGCGCACGACGTGCTTCTTCTTCGTCTCGTAGTCATGGATGTCGATCTTCGGACGGAACTTGATCTCTTTGATCTCGACCCGGGCCTGATTCTTGCGGGCCTTCTTGGCCTTCTGTTCCATCTCATATTTGTACTTGCCGTAGTCCATGATCTTGCACACCGGTGGCTCGGCGTTGGGCGCGATCTCGACCAGGTCGAGACCCTGCTCGTCGGCCAGGCGCATGGCATCCGCGATCATGAAGATGCCAAGCTGCTCCCCATCATCCGAGATCAAACGGCACCGCTGCGCTCTGATCCGATCATTGAGCCTGGGCTCTGTCGTGCTGATACGCTTCACCTCCGTCAGGCTGGGACCCAAAGGGCCCCATCATCAAAAAACGCCCCGCGGCGCTGCCGGCGGGACGTGTGAACGAACAGTGCGCAAAACGCCTGTTCGAACTCTCGACCCAGACAGCTGCACTCTCATGCGCCGACGGGTGGGGACCGACTCGACCCGTGAAGGTGGGGCCCCACTTGTACGATATCCAGTTGTAAGCCACGTGAGTATAGCGGCCCGTACGTGGGCTGTCCAGCACAACGACCCGCACCCTCGGCTCACCCCCGAAGCTTACAGACCCTCTGGGGCACATACAACAGGAGTGAGGTGCTCCCCACAGGAACACCGCCCCAAAACGCCCGAACGACCACACAGGGAGACCCATCATGGACCACCACTCCGAGCAGGCCACCATACTCGTCGTGTTCGGCGCTACCGGCGACCTCATGGCACGCAAGATAGTCCCGTCCCTATACCACCTCGATCGCCAGGGACTGCTCGATCCACGCCTCTGCGTGATCGGCTTCTCCCGGCGGCAGTGGTCTGATGCGGACTTCCGCGATCACGTCCGCAAGACTCTCGTCGAGCGTCATCAGGATGTCGACGCCCTCCAACCGTTCCTCGATCGGTTCAGTTACCGGCAGGGCAACTTTGCCGACGCGGAAGCCTACGATGCCCTCGCCGGCGACATCGCTCGGATCGCGGGAGCCTGGGGCGGATGCGTCGACAAGCTCTTCTATCTGGCCGTTCCGCCGGAAAACTACGAGACCATCCTCGGCAACCTGCCTACAAGCGGCCTCACCACGGTATGCAACGCCGAGTCCGGGTACACGAGGGTGCTCATCGAGAAGCCGTTCGGCCACGATGTATACAGTTCGAAGGCGCTCGATGAGCTGCTCGCATCGCTCTTCCGGGAGGAGCAGATCTATCGGATCGACCACTACCTGGCCAAGGAGATGCTCCAGGGTATCCTCGCTTTCCGCTTCCACAACGACCTACTCGAACACGCATGGAACCGGGATGGTATAGAGCGCATCGACATATCGCTTCTCGAGACGATCGGCGTGGAGAAGCGCGGCCACTTCTACGACGGAGTCGGCGCACTACGAGATGTCGGGCAGAACCACCTCCTCCAGATGCTCGCCCTGATCGCTATGGACCAGCCACGATCGCTGGATGCCGATGACATCAGGACCGCACGCGCAGCGTTCCTGGAGACCATGCAGCCTCCGACCTCCGACGAGGTGGCGCACTGGAGCTATAGGGCACAGCACGACGGCTACCGTGATATCGAAGGAATCGACCCCGACTCTTCGACCGAGACGTACTTCAGGCTCGATACGACGATGTCGGGACCCCGGTGGGCCGGTGTGCCGGTGTCGTTCGAGAGCGGCAAGCGCATAGCACCAGGCCCGCTCAAGCGCATCGTGGTGACCTTTCGACATCGGCAGCCGTGCCTGTGCAGCGGTACGACCCATCTCGGCAACCGTGTGGTGTTCACGCTCGAGCCGAACGACACGATCTCTCTCTCCTTCTGGGCCAAACGGCCGGGCTTCGACTACGAGATCGAGGAACGGTCGTTCTTCTTCACCCTCTACGAGAAGACCGAGAGATCACAGTACGTGGAGGAGTACGCCAAACTGCTCTACGACGCAGTCCGGGGTGATCAGACCTCCTTCGTCTCCACTGATGAGGTCCGCGCGATGTGGCGGTTCGTAGATCCGGTGATCGAGGGGTGGCGTGACGAGTCTGTACCCCTCGACACCTATATTCCAGACACGCAAGAGCCGGTGGAGCGAGCCCGTGCGGCTCTTGGTCGTGCCGCCGCCAGACCACAGGTCGGTGTTCTCGGCCTCGGTAAGATGGGCGCAGGCATCGCACTCAACCTGCTGGACCATGGCTGGGATGTTGCAGGGTGGAACCGTACGACCGAAGTCGCGCATGCGCTGGAGCACGATGGACTGGTCGCCGCAGGCTCGCTCGAAGAGCTCGTGACCATGCTTCGCCCCCCTCGGACCCTTTGGCTGATGGTGCCCGCCGGAGCTGCCGTTGACGCCGTGCTGTTCGGCTCCGACACCACGACGGGACTCGCAGACCTATTGGAACCCGGCGATGTCGTCATAGACGGCGGCAACTCACGCTTCACGGACGACGAGCCCCATGCCAAGCGGCTACGGAGGCGCGGTATCGGGTTCCTCGACTGCGGGACCTCGGGCGGCCCGTCCGGCGCGCGGCATGGTGCATGTCTCATGATTGGCGGTGAGAGGGAGGCCTTCGAGCGCACCGAAGCGCTCTTTGCCGACGTCGCCGTACCCGGCGGATACCGCTTCTTCGACGGCATCGGATCGGGGCACTTCGTCAAGATGGTCCACAACGGTATCGAGTACGGGATGATGCAAGCGATCGCCGAAGGGTTCGCTTTGATGCATCACTCGGAGCGCGACCTCGACCTCGATGCGGTCGCCGACGTCTACCAGCACTCCAGCGTCATCGAATCGAGGCTCGTAGGATGGCTGCGCGACGCATATGCCCGCCACGGTGACGCACTCGAACCGGTGTCGGGAAGTGTCGGCCACACCGGCGAGGGCGCGTGGACCGTCGTTGCCGCCCGGGAAGCCGGAGTCCCCGTGCCGGTCATCGAGGCAGCTCTGCGGTTCCGCATCGACTCAGACGACGCTCCGTCGTATACGGGCCAGGTCGTACAAGCACTCCGCAACGAGTTCGGCGGGCACGGCCTCGGTACCTAGGACGGCGATCACAGCATGTAAGGGATCTCCGAAGCGCCGGTCGGATACGCCCAGATGAGACGCTTCAGCGCAGATGCCGTCTGTCCGCTGGCGATCGCCAGAGCAAAGACGTTGATGACGTCACCCGCTGCATGTCCGAGCAGATGCGCACCCACGATCCGATCGCTTCCTCGCTCTACGAGTATCCTGGCCCCCGAGACCCGTTGGCCGATACGACGCGATGAGGCCCACCCACTGCTGTCCGTGAACTTCACGTCTACCTCGATCCCCTGCGCCGTAGCCTGATCGACCGTCATACCCACAGACGCCATGATCGGATCGGAGAACACCACACTCGGCGTAACAGGAGTGACGAACCCATCGAAGCCGGGCTCGAGCATATCGCTGACGACCGCGCGTGCCTGTGCGATCGCCACTGGTGTGAGCGGTGCGCCTGCGGCCGCGGTGTCTCCCACCGCGTAAACGCGCTCGTTGCCGACTGTCCGCATCCTGCCATCGACCTCGATTCCGCGACCTCCGTACGCTATACCGGCAGCGTCCAGGCCGAGACCCGAGATGGCTGGCACACGCCCGGCACCGTGCACGACCATCTCCGCACTCACCTCACGGCCCTGATCGCAGACCACCGTAAAGGTGCCGTCTTCGGCTCGGATCTCTGTCACCGCGGTGTCGGTGAGGACATCGACACCTGCAGCCCGATACCCGCTCACCAGCATCCCGGCAAGCTCCGGATCGAACGCTTCCAGTACGCGCGGACCGCGGTGCAGTATCGTCACCTGCGCGCCCGCAGCGACTGCGATGTGCGCGAACTCGAAGGACACGTACCCGCCGCCGATGAAGACGATATGCTCGCCAAGACCTTCTGCGGCCATGAAGTCCTCGCTATCGAGCACATACTCCTCGCCGGGGATATGCAGGGACCGGGGGACCGCGCCGGTCGCGATGATGAACCGATCCGCCGTGTATGAAACACCGCCGATCTCGACGACGTCGGGTGCGGTGAAACTCGCTGCTCCATGCAGGAGCGTCACGCCACTCCCGGATAGCCACGCCTCGATGTTCGTAGGCACATCATCGGTGAATGTACGTTTGAACGCCAGGAGCGAGGACCAGTCTATGTCGAGCACACCCTCCAGGCCGTTTCCGGCCTGGCTCTGGGAGCGTTCTACGACCTCTGCCGCCGTGAAGAGGACCTTCTTGGGCTCACAACCACGCAGCGCACAGGTGCCCCCATACTCGCGTACATCGGTGACGGCTACCGACTTCCCTGCCCCTGCAAGCTCACTTGCGGCCGTCTGACCCGCGACACCGGCACCGATGACGATGACATCGAAGCGCTCCATAAAACCCTCTCCTTGCGTCCTCAGGCCCGTGCAGGCATGACCGGGTTCCCGTAGAGTGTTCCCTGTATCCGACTTCATAACAACACCTCGAGCGCGCCAAGCACAGACTCGATGGGTATCCTCACAGATAGAAAGTACCGGTGCAGGTCGATATCCGACCATACACGCAACACGAGGAGAAACATATGCACACGAAGACAGTGCACGCCTTGGCCGCATGCATCGCACTCGCCCTTCTCGCCACTGTGGCCGGATGCTCGGACGACCCAACAGGAGACTCCCGGGGCACGATCGTCATCGGCTCGAAGATCGACACGGAGGGCACGCTGATGTCCTCGATCGTCAAAC
>JAVERH010000151.1:0-4895 GCA_034007245.1 Coriobacteriia bacterium
TGTGGACCATGACCCTTCCGTCCGTGTACGGGACGAACGGCTCTTCGACGTTGCCGAACCACAGCTCGACGGTCTCGCCGTCGATAACAGTCACGTCTTGTGCAAGCGGCGTGGTGTTGGTCCAGCCGTCTTGCAGGGTCTCGGTCACGGTGTAGGCACCGGGGGTGAGACCGTTGAAGGGAAGCTCGCCGTCAGCGTCTGTAAGACCGCTGTCGACCACGACGATGGCCGAGAGTGTGGCAATCGCAGGCGTGGGGAGTACATACGCCCTGGGCTCGATCACCGGTGGCGTGGACTGCGTGAGCGTGAACGCCCAGTCCGCGAGCATCGGCTCGCCCTCGTCGTAGATGCCATTCTCGTTCAGGTCGTGGAACTTGTAGACCACCAGGTCGCCTGCGAATGTCTCAACGGTCACGGTCTCATCATCGCTGTCGGTGTCAGTGGACTCTTCGTTGTCCATGACCTCGACCACCGCGATGTTGTCATATACGCCCACCTCGGTGTACGTGAGGGTGTAGCTCGCGGAGATCTCGTCGCCTGGGTCGATCGTCTGTCCGATCAACGCCGCCACCGCTACCGGGTACGGCTCGGTGAGGTTGGTGTCGGTCAGGCTCATGATCGTGAACGGCTCGACGCCTGCGTTTTTGATGGTAAGCGTGAAGGTGAAGTCTCCACCTGGCTGTGGCAGGCTCGCGACATCGACACTCTTGATGATCTCAACGATCGGAGGCACGTCGACCACTGTAGCGACCGCGTCGTCGCTGCCTGTCGCACTGTTCTCCTCGTTGTCCACGGCGGTAGCCTCAACGATATTCGTATACTCGCCAGCCTCGGTGTGATCCATAGTGAAATCAAAGATGCGTACCGCGTTTGGCAGCATCCATATCTCCGGGTCACCGTCGGCCCACTCATAGATGACGCCATAGACGTCGTCCTCGACGAGGGTCAGCATGACCGGCTCCACGCTCGTGTTCTTGACGCGGACCTGGTAGCTGAAGGTGCCACCCGGCTCGTTCATCGACGCAGGAGTCACGTCCTTGGTGACCTCGAGCGTCGGCAAGACGTCCGTCACGGTCACGGACTCATTGTCGCTATCGGTGTCGGTGGACTCTTCGTTGTCTACGACCTCGACCACCGCGGTGTTGTCATAGACGCCTGCCTCGGTGTGCGTGAGGATGTAGCCTGCAGAGATCTCATCGCCCGGATCGATCGTCTGTCCGATCAGTGCCGCCACCGCTGCCGGGTACGGCTCGGTGAGGTTGGTGTCGGTCAGGCTTGTGATCGTGAACGGCTCGACGCCAGCGTTCTTGATGGTAAGCGTGAAGGTGAAGTCTCCACCCGGCTCCGGAAGCGAAGCCTTATCCACGCTCTTGGTGATCTCCACTATGGGCGCCAGGTCACCAACAAGCACCGTGGCGTCGTCATCGCTAGAGGCGGTGCTACCGTCGTTGTCCACGACGAATGCTTCAACGGTGTTCGAGTACTCGCCAGCTTCCGTGTGATCCATAGTGAAGTCGAAGACCCGTACCGCGTTTGGCAGCATCCAGATCTCCGGATCTCCGGTTTCCCACTTGTAGATCACACCGTAGACATCGTCCTCGACGAGGGTCAGCATAACTGGCTCTGCACTCGTGTTCTTCACACGAACCTGATAGGAGAAGGTACCACCAGGCTCGTCGAGGTGTGCGGGAGTGACGTCCTTAACGACCTCCACGCTCGGAGACACGTCGACGTAAACGACATCCGCGTCGTCTTCATCGGAGGTCTCGGTGCCATCGTTGTCCTCGGCGGTCACGGTCACCACGTTATGATGTGGCTCTACAGGCTCGCCAGCCATGAACTCTGTGAACGAGTACGTGGCCGTCTCACCCACTGCCAGATTTGCCTTGTCGAAACTCGCAATTGGGATCACCCCAAAGACGGTGTCGACAGCGCTCGTCAGATCGACGGCCTCGGTACCGATGTTCTCGACGGTGATTGTGAAGACCACATCGCCGCCAGACTCGGGGACACTGATCGGCTGCGCTGACTTGACGACTCTGATCGCCGGCGGAACATCACTGAATGTGACGGTCGCGTCATCTTGATCAGAGTCCGAGCGACCGAACTCGTCAATGGCGGTCACTGTCACAGTGTTGATATGAGGGACGAGTAGGTCAGACGATACTGTTCGCGCGATCGAGAACGTGTAGGAAGCACCGGGCGCGAGGACGATATCGAGCCCACCGTTCTGGCTCTTCGCCGCTGCCAGAAGATCGCCGAACTTGTCATCGATAATACTTGTGACGGTCACAGGAAGTGTCGGCGTCTGATTGATTATAGTGAAGCTGAAGTTCACGGATCCGCCGGTCTCGGGAACTTCCGTAGGAAGTGCAGTCTTTGTGACCTTGATCTCGGGGAGCGCCTCAGTGTTACCGAAGTCCAAACCCCTACTGGCTGTGCCATTCACAACCGATACCGCGCCTTGCGGGGCAACCGTGTTCATCCAGCCGCCTTGTTGTACCTCGGACACCGTGTAACTGCCCGGAAGCAGGCCGCTGAAGTTGTATGCCCCACCCGCACCAGTGACTGTCTGGGCGTAAAAGGCATCGTTACGCCACAGCTTGATCGTCCAGTTGGCCAGCCCGCTCTCACCCTGATCCCAGATGCCATCAGCGTCAAGATCATTGAACTTCGAGCCTCCGAGCGATGCTGTATAGGTGAACTTGTTGGTGACACTACACTTCAGGACTTCTGGCGTTGGCGAAACACCTAGCAGTACGTCCTCACTACCAAAGATCGCGCGCCATTCGATTTTGGTGAGCGAAGAGCCGTATGGCACAGGCACTGACGCTTTCAGCGGCGAACCTGTAAGCGCGATGGTTGCGTCTGCACCGCCATCGATCGCATAACGCACATACGGCTGCACGCCTGCAGGGATACCAGCGTAAGTGAGCTGGAACGTCTTCGTCACCGCCGGCGGGATGAGCCTGTTGCCAAACGTCACGTTAGCCACAACGCCAGTCCCGATTAGCTTGACTTCAGCTGTTTGCGTCAGGCCACCCGTGGTGACTTCCCAGCCACTCTTTTGCGTCTCAATCACTTCATAATTGCCTGGTAGCACCTCAAAAAGGGCTACGCCGCTAGAATTGGTCGTCTTAGTGGAAACGATGGTTGTAGTTCCCACTCGCCTGATCTTGAATTCCCAACCCTTAAGCCAAGACTCGCCACTATCCTTGATACCGTTCCCGTTAACATCGTTGAATTTATAGACTTTGAGCTGACCCTTAGTGGGAGCACATGCCGGCTCCATCACACCCAAAGCCGCGGGTGCCATCGCTACAGGAGCCTTTGCTTCCGCTTCAGCTGAAGACTCGATTTCAGGGTCTCCTGGCGCGGGGTCTGACGCAGCCACAGGGAGCTCTACCTCCGGTGGCGCTGCTTCGTCTAGTGGTGGTGCTTCGACTAGTGGTGGTGCTTCGACTAGTGGTGGTGCTTCGACCGGAGCCACCTCAAGAGGTGCGCTGACCTCGGACTCCAGCCCGTTCGAATCAACTACTTCCCCGTCCGATGCGTATATGGTGAGACCTGGGCCTACCATCGCCACTACGAGTACAAACGCCACATAAGCCGTCAACACCCTTGCCCAGGGCGCTCCCCCTCGAGCCTTCCGCCAAAGTAAGTTCGCCATTGCTGTCCCCTCCTCGATTTCGCGTACCACTTGTGCTTATGTCACATAGAAAACAAAAAGACCAACCCCTTGAAAAGGGCCGGTCTCACCATTCGCTCGCGTCGGATCACGGTGACCGAGTATTCGTCCAACGCGCAATGACTCCCAGAGAAGAGTTCTTGTGGGTTTTCAAAGTGCACGACCAGACATCCTATCGTTGGTGTTCCCATAAGGCGTGATATGTAACCTCCATCACACTCCGACTAGCCGAGCGGTCCTAGCGAGTGACGAAAGGTGAGTTCATGGGACCCCGGAAAATACCTCCCCGCTAATCCAAAGAGCATGGTACGCAGCGAGGTGCGCCCCAGGTCCCTGGAGCGCACCTCGCGCAGCTAACGTGCCCCTGAGCATCGTCACATCACGAGACGACACGTGCCCGTCATGCTGCAGACTTGCTGCGGAGCCTGAACAGCGTGCCTGCTGTTGCAGCGACAGCCGCGATACTCAGAAGTAGTAGGTACTCACCTCCGGTGAAGGGCAAGAACGGCTCTCCGGCCGCCCTGACGACCTTGACTACCGTGCGAGCACTGTCGGTGTTGTTCGTCGGATTGCTGTCGTCGGGATGCGTGATCACGACGACGTTGTCGACGTTGGTGGTACCGACCGGCATGGTGGTGATGACGCGAGTCGTGTAGGTGATGGTCTGCTTGCCGTCTGCCTTGGAAAGCGGGCCGGCGATTCTCCACACGATCTTGCCGTCAGCGACAGTGCCGCCTCCGGCTCCGACCACGCTCACATACCGCTGATCGAAGTCATCGGTGATGGTGAAGTCGCGGGCATCAGCGTCGCCTGTGTTCCAGTAGGTCAGCGTATAGGTCAAAAGCTCACCGGGTGCCGCAGCCGTCTTGTCGACCGACTTGGTGACCGCAAGGTCTGGCTCTGTGAAGGGCAAGAACGGCTCCTCGACATTGCCGAACCAGACGTGTGCGGTCTGCTCCTCGACGACAGTCACGCTCTGTGAAAGCGGCGTGGTGTTGGTCCAGCCGTCTTGCAGCGTCTCGGTGACGACATAGACGCCAAGTGGCAGCTCGTCGAACACGAGCTCGCCGTCAGCGTTCGTAAGACCGCTGTCGGGCTCGACGCCTTCGGCCGTGAGCGTGAACGCCCAGTCCGCGAGCATCGGCTCGCCCTCGTCGTAGATGCCATTCTCGTTCAGGTCGTGGAACTTGTAGACCACCAGGTCGCC
>JAVERH010000026.1:0-19506 GCA_034007245.1 Coriobacteriia bacterium
CATCCCGAGAAGTCTTCGGAGGCTGGCCTGCGCTTGCTCGGCAACTTCGGCAGGATCGTAAAGGAGCGTGTGGACGCATGATCGTGTTTCCCGCTATCGATCTGCTCGGCGGACGGGTGGTGCGTCTCGCGCAGGGCGACTACGACCGCGTGACCGTCTATAACGAGGATCCGGTCGCGCAGGCGCGTGTGTTCGCCGAGGCGGGTGCGACGTGGGTTCACGTGGTCGATCTCGACGGCGCGCGGAACGGTGTACCGGGCAACATCGCGATCGTCGAGCGCATCGCGCGCGCGACCGGGCTTGCCGTGCAGGCCGGTGGCGGCATCCGCACGCTGGACACGATGCGACGACTTGTCGATGCGGGTGCTTCGCGCATGGTGCTCGGCACGAAGCTCGTGACCGATGAGGAGTTCGTGGCCGATGCTGTGGCGGGGTTCGGCGATGCAGTAGTGGCCGGAATCGATGCGCGTGACGGTGAGGTGAGGATCGCGGGCTGGCGTGAGGGGACCGGCGTGCCCGCTGCTGGGTTGGTGGCCGAGCTGGCAGACTGCGGAATCCGTCACCTCGTGTACACGGACATCAGTCGCGATGGCATGGGTACCGGCATCAGCGGCGACGCGTACCGCGCAGTCGCCGCAGGCGCGGGATTCCCGGTCATGGTGAGTGGCGGCATGTCATCGATCGCGGATGTCCGTACGGTTGTGGAGCTCGGTGAGCCGGTCGCAGAGGGTGTCATCATAGGTCGTGCGCTGTACGAAGGCACCATAGAGCTTGCCGATGCACTCGCCGTCGTACGCGAGGGGTGCTGAGGCCCGATGCTCACCAAGCGCGTCATCCCGTGCCTCGACGTCCATGAGGGTCGTGTCGTGAAGGGTGTGAACTTCGTGGACCTGCGCGACGCGGGCGACCCCGTGGAGCTCGCGGCGATCTACGACCGTGAGGGCGCTGACGAGGTCGTCTTCCTCGACATCACCGCCACGCACGAGGAACGTCCCTCGATGCTTGAGGTAGCCGCACGCACTGCGGAGGAGGTCTTCATCCCATACACGGTCGGTGGGGGTATGCGCTCGGCGGCCGACATCCGGACCATGCTCGCTGCGGGTGCTGACAAGACGGCGATCAACTCGGCGGCGGTCGCGAAACCCTCGCTCATCACCGCGACGGCCGGCATCTACGGCTCACAGTGCATCGTCGTGGCGATCGACGCCCGGCGGGTGCTGGGCTCATCGCCTGCGCGCTGGGAGGTCTTCGTGGCAGGTGGACGGACCAACACTGGTTTGGATGCGGTGGCGTGGGCCGGGGAGGCCGGGCGGCGCGGTGCAGGGGAGATACTACTCACGAGTATGGATCGTGATGGCACGAAGGATGGCTTCGATATCGAGCTTACCCGGGCGGTCACACACGCGGTGAGCATCCCGGTGATCGCGAGCGGTGGAGCTGGGCAGCCTGACGACTTCGCCGAGGTGGTGGTGGAGGCGGATGCGGATGCGGTGCTCGCTGCGAGCGTCTTCCACTTCGGTGAGTTCACTGTCCGTCAGGTGAAAGAAGCAATGGCGTCGCACGGGGTTCCGGTGCGGCTGTGAGCTGCATGGATGTCGAAAGGGAGGATCCGTGAGACGCGAAGATCACCGGTTGCCGGCAGGGGAGTGCGATGCGCTTCTGCGCCGTGCCGAGGTGCTCAGGCTCGGCCTGATCGAGGGTGGGGAGCCGTACGTCGTTCCGGTGAACTTCGGCTACGACGGTGAACATATCTACGTGCACGGGCCGTGCGAGGGCCGTCGGATCACAGCCGTCGCAGGCGGTACGCGGGTGTGCTTCGAGACCGATGAAGGCGAAGTGGTTCCAGCAGAGAGTCCGTGCGGCTACACGTCGCGTTTCCGTAGTGTGATCGGCTACGGCACCGCGCGTATGCTCCTCGAGGAGAGCGAGAAGCTCCATGGTCTCGATGTCATCATGCGCCACCACGGAAGCTCGGGGGCGGGCATACGTGCCGAGCAGTGTGCGATCACGAGTGTGACCGAGATCGTGATCGAGTCGATCGATGGGAAGTGGCACGGCGTGACGCAGGGTGAGTGAGATGCAGAGCTGATGAAGAGCTCTACAATACGTCTGACATCGGAACCGGAGGTACGAGTGGATATCGAGCGCGACATCCTCGGCATCGAGGACATGCGATACGACGGCAACGGCCTTATACCCGCCGTGATCCAACAGGATGGCACCGGCGAGGTGTTGATGGTCGCCTACATGAACGCAGACGCGTTGGCGCGGACCGTGGAGACGGGACTCACGTGGTTCTACAGCCGCTCGCGCCAGAAACTCTGGCAGAAGGGCGAGAGCTCGGGTAACGTCCAGCGGGTGCGTGAGATCCGCTACGACTGCGATGCGGACTGCCTTCTTGTGATCGTCGACCAGACCGGCAGTGGCGCGTGCCATACGGGTGAGCATAGCTGCTTCTATCGCATCCTGGGCGAGCCAGGCCCTACGGCTTCCGTCGCCACGTCCCCCTCGGCCATCGGCGCATCACTCGACGGTCTCTTCGCGGTGCTCGAGCAGCGTAAGCGTGACCTTCCCGAGGGGAGTTACACGACGCGGCTGCTCACCGGCAAGCAGGACTCGCTCCTCAAGAAGATCGCCGAGGAAGCAGGCGAGGTGATCATGGCCGCCAAGGACGCTGACCTCGATCACCTGTGCTACGAGATCGGCGACCTTGTCTATCACCTGCTCGTGGTGATGGTGCGCGAGGGTCTGACCCCCGCGGATCTCGCCGCCGAGCTCGACAGTCGCAGGAAGTAGGCGGTAGTGGCGCGGCGTCCGTCGCCGGCACTTGCCAACGCCGTCGCGCCCGGGGTGCGTGCCGGGCGGATCGAGCCGCTCCAGGCGCGCGTGGCCGGGAACAAATGGCGCTTCATCGGCTTCATGACGGCGTTCATCGGTGCGATCGCGCTTTCTGCGGCTACACTGGTGGTGCTGCTTGCTGCGGTGGCAGGGTTCGTGTTCGCGGTCGAGGGCGGTTCTGTGCTCGTAGGCCGCGCGGTCGATCCGCTCGCATTCGCGATGCGAGCGGGCGGGGTGGGGCTTGCGTTGGCGCTCGTGCTCACGACAGTGTGGTCGTTGTACCGACTCTCGGGATCCGAGCTGCGGCTCTTGAAGCGCCTCAGGGCGCGTATCGTTCCCGGTGGGTCACTCCTCGATACGAAAAGCGCGCTTCGCGATATATCGCTGGCGGCGGGTCTGCCTAAGGTTCCTCAGCTCTACGTGATCGACACGCCGAGTGTGAACGCTTTCGTGCTCGGCCGTTCGATCGAGCATGTCCGTATCGGAGTGACGAGCGGTCTGCTCGAGCGGATTGACACGGACTGCCAGCGTGCGGTGTTCGCGAATCTGATCGCGCGGGTGGTGACGCTCGACACGCTGTGGGCAACCGCGGTCTCTGCGTTGGTGGGCCCCGTCTGGGGGATGCGCGAGCGCGATCTTCAGCGGGACCTAGGCTGTCCTGACGGGGGCGATTCGATCGCCGAAGAACTCGCGCGCGTCCGATCCGGGGGCACGGTGGCAACCGTCCTGGGGTCGTTCCTCGTGTACGGTGTCGCGGTGATCGTCACGGAACTGCTTGCATGGTATCACCGCGAAGCTGCCTGGACCGCAGCCGAGAAGAACGATGCCGAGGGCATGCTGCTGCTCAGGGATCCGCGCTCTATGCTGCGGGGCATCGAAGAGGTGCTCGAGCGCAACAATCACGTGCCTACTGCGGGTGACGCCTACTCGCAACTCTTCTTCTGCTGGGCTGGTTTCGGGTTCGCGCCCGAGGACGATCCGGAGATGCGCCGCATCGCGCGTCTACGCGAGGCGCTTGGTGCGGAGGGGGTTGCGTATGTCCCGGCGCCGAACATTGCCGGGTGGCCGTCAGCTCCGCGTGCGCCTCGTATTGATCTCATGGAGGCTCCGGTGGATACCTCTTCACTCTGATGTCGGGGGCACGGTATAGAATGCACGCAGGTCATATGAGCAGGCGCGTTGGTGGCTGTATCGACGGAGGGGGCTCCCGTGCAAGCGCGTGACAAAGTGCGAGGTGCGCTACTACTGTTGGTCGTTGCGGCATGCTGTGTATCGCCGGGATGCGCACCCGTCGAGTCACCTGCTGTGGAGTCCGTGGTTCGTCCCGCGCTGGAGTCGATCCTACCCACGGTCACCATCGATATTCCTGAGCCCGATGGGCCGGACCCGGACGTGGACGGCATAAAGATCGCTTCGTTCCTCGGAGGTGAGACACGACGGTTCTACGGCGTCGGTCCGGTACCCGAGACGCTCGAGGTGATCTGGCGTACGCGTATCGGCTCGGGCACGACCGGGGGTACGGCGAGCTCGAGCGGCCCGGTGCAGTGGGCGGGTACAGGGTGGACGGGACAGCCCGCGCTCGTGCGCGATGAGGGAAAGCTCTATCTGCTCGTGGGTGGGTTCGACCACGACCTCGTGAAGATCGACGCTGAGACCGGTGAAGAGTTGTGGGCGTACACGTTCGATGATGTGATCAAGGGCAGTCCGACGGTCTTCAGGATGCCCGGGACAGGAAAGCTCGCTGTCGTGTGCGGGTCTCGCAGGGGCTTCCCTCGTACGATGTCGGACCCGTCGATCGCACCTGTGCGGTGTGTGGACTTCGAGACGGGCGAGGAACTGTGGCGGCTTACGGCGCCCGTCACGCGCAGTTACAGCCGCGATGCCGATTCGAGTCCCGTGATGATCGGGGACACCCTCTACGTCGCGATCGAGACGGGGCACGTGTACGCGGTCGATCCGTCGAAAACGGAGGAGCGCGACGGTCACCGTTGGCCGATCATCAAAGCCGAGCAGGTCCTGGTCGGCGACTCACGGGCGTCATCCCACGGCGGTAATCTCGTGCTCGAGAGCTCGCCTTCGGTCATCGGCGATACCATCTATATCGCGTCGGGTGCAGGTCACGTGTACGGGCTCGACAAGGACGATCTCTCGGTCGTATGGGATCACTGGATCGGCTCCGATCTGGACGGCTCGCCGGTCACCACGTCGGACGGACACATCCTTCAAGCTGTGGAGAAGCAGTACATCCCGGGCAACGGTGGCGTTCTGAAGCTCGATCCGCGGAAGCCGGGGGAGGATGCGATCGTGTGGTTCTTCCCGACGAGCAACAAGATGTTCGCGGACTGGCAGGGGGGTGTGATCGGGTCGGTCGCGGTCAACGACTCTTACGGATCGGACACGCTGCGCCCCGCACTTGCCGCGTTCACGGCCATCGATGGCAACCTCTACGTCGTTTCGCAGGATGAGACGGACGGTACGACCGCCGGCCCACAGGGGCAGTCCGGTGTGCCTATGCCGAAGGTCGTCTTCAAGCACAACGTCGGAGGCGGCATCTCGACACCGCTGATGGTGGACGACTACATCATCCAGGGTGGCTACGGCGCCACGATGAACGTCTTCAAGATCGACTACCAGTCCAAAGACGGTGTGCCGCTCAAGGATCGCGCGGGTAACCAGTGGACGGTCGGGATCGAGAAGGTCGCGAGTTTCTCTGCGGGAAGCTTCGAGTCCACACCGATCGTCTGGCAGGGGCGCATCTATGTGGGGTCGCGGGATGGGTCGTTCTACTGTCTTGGAGACCCGCAGTACATGTCCCCGGAGCCGCCGGAGACACCATAGTCCGGCGATGCGGCAGAACCGTGTAAACTCATACGTCGTCAATGTCGTCATATCTGCGAGCACAGGGGAGTCGAGATATATGAGCAGGGGAGTTGCTGTCCGTACTGCTACCGTCATCGCGCTGGTCGCGGCTGTTTCGCTTGGCGGCTGCTCGTCCGCTGAGGAGTCTCCGTCTGCGACGGATACCGGTGCGATCGAGCCCTCCGCGCTCGTCATCGGCACGATGGCGACGCAGGATGCACTGCCGCTGTGGGTAGCCGAGGATCAGGGATACTTCGCTGACGCAGGGCTCTCCGATGTCGAGATCGTGACCTTTCAGAGCGCGCAGGAGTGCCAGGCCGCCTTCACGGCTGGCTCGGTCGACGCTCTCATGACCGACATCATCGTCGCAGCCAAGCTACATGCGTCCGGTACGCCGGTCGTGATCCCTACGGTCATGCTCGGTGCAGATACCGATGAGGGTCGTTTCGCGATCGTCGCTGCGCCCGGCTCCGGCATCACGGCGCTCAAGGATCTTGCAGGTGAGCCGGTGGGTACGGCCGCGGGGACCATCACGGAGTACGTGTTCGACGTGCTGATGGCCGAAGCTGGTGTGGACGCCGCCGACGTGGTCAAAGAAGAGATTCCGAAGATGCCCGTGCGCTTCCAGTTGCTCATGTCCGGGCAGCTTTCAGCAGCGTCTTTGCCCGAACCGTTCGTGACGCTTGCCGAGCTGCAGGGCGCGACGATCGTCGAGGGTGGAGACGATACCCGCGCAACGGAGAACATCTCGCAGAGCATACTTGCGGTGAGCCGGGAGTACACCTCGTCGCCCGGGGGTGCAGCTGCGCTGGAGTCGCTGCTTCGCGCGTGGGATCTTGCGGTGGATGACCTGGACTCCACTCCTGATGACTTCCGCGTCACGCTCGTGAAGAAGGCTGGTCTTCCAGATGCACTGGCAGAGACCTACGAAGTCAGCAGCTATCCGAAGGCCCAGCCGCCGACAGTCGATCAGGTGCAGGCGATCCTCGACTGGATGGGCGATCGTGGGTACCTCACGACAGCGCTCACGCCGGTGGACCTACTCGGGGAGTAGATTTCACGGGATGACATCTCTTTCACTTGACGATATCTCGCTCCACTATGAGGGCCAGGACCGTACAGTCCGGGCCCTCGAGGGGTTCTCTCTTTCCGTGGACCACGGTGAGCCGATCGCGGTGATCGGGCCAAGTGGCTGCGGGAAGTCCTCGATGTTGCTGCTGGCTGCTGGCCTGCTCACGCCTACTGACGGCACGGTGCGTGTTGACGGTGGGCTGGTAACGGCTCCGCGTCGGGCGACCTCGCTCATCTTGCAGGAGCACGGACTGCTGCCTTGGAAGACTGCAGAGGATAACGCTGCGCTCGGCTTGCGCGTGAGGGGCGCGAGTCGTCGGGATGCCCGGCAGCACGCCCGGCAGGCGCTCGAGCGCGTCGGTCTCGGCGAGTTCGCACGTGCGTATCCGGGAGAACTGTCCGGTGGTATGCGACAACGCGTCGGTCTTGCTCGCGCAGTGGCGCTCGATGCGGACCTGTTGCTCATGGATGAACCGCTCTCGGCGCTCGATGCGCTGCGCCGGGAAGATCTCCAGGACGTGCTGCTCGACCTCTGGCATCGTCGCGGACACGCGCAGGTGCTCGTCACGCACTCCATCGAGGAGGCGGTCTTCCTTGGTAGGCGCGTGGTCGTGATGTCGCCGTCGCCAGGCTCCGTGCGAGGCGTCGTGGAGAACCCGGACATGGGCGAGCCGGGATATCGGCTCGATCCTGTCTTCCATGGACGATGCGCTCAGTTACGGGAGATCCTTGCCGATGAGGGCGCGCTGCACGCTGAGGAGGCGGTGCGCGGGTGAAGAGGCCCCTCAGCCGCCCGGTCGGCTACGTTGTCGCGGTACTCGCGCTGCTGCTCGGATGGGAGTTTCTCTCGCTCGCGCTTGCCTCCCCCGCGCTTCCGGGGCCGCTCGAGGCGCTGCCCGCGTTTGCCACACACCTGTCCGAACTGATCGGTCATGCGGCACTTTCGCTCTGGCGTGTGAGTATTTCGATGGTGATAGGTGCGGCACTCGCAGTGCCACTCGGGCTGGCGATCGGCCGCTCGGCCCGCGCAGACAGTGTCTTCGCTCCGCTCATGTTCCTTACGTATCCGGTGCCCAAGGTCGTGTTCCTACCGGTGCTGCTCGTGATCTTCGGGCTGGGTAACGTATCCAAGATCGTCCTTATCGCGACGATCGTCTTCTTCCAGATACTGCTCACCGCGCGTGATGCCGCACATGCGGTGCCCGAAGGTGCTGTGCTGTCGGTTCGCTCACTCGGGGCTAACAGGCTCGATATCGCCCGGCACGTGGTCTTCCCGGCGGCGCTTCCGGACATCTTCACCGCGCTGCGCATCAGTACCGGGACGGCGGTGGCGGTGCTCTTCCTCGCGGAGTCCATCGCCGGTACCGACGGTCTGGGATGGTTCATCATGGATGCGTGGGGCCGCATCGGATACCCACGGATGTTCGCGGGCATACTGGCTATGGCGTTCTCGGGAGTGCTGCTCTACGAGGTGATCGAGTTGGCTGAGCGGCTTTCTACCCGCTGGCGTCGCTCGGCTCGTTAGTGTGCCAGCACTAACCCGAATGCGAAGAGCATGCTGAATACGAGCGCCGTCTGTCCGGTGAGCGCAAGTGCGCCGTTCAGTGGTCTGCCGGTCTGCGTGAAGACCAGCTTGGTCGCACGCCAGGCCATCGGTGTCGAGAGCGCGACAGCAAGCGTCGCCGTCGGTAGTACACCGGCGATCACCACGCCCGCGATGATGAGATAGGCTCCCACCAGGCAAGCAGCGTACTCGGCCTTGGTGGCGCGCACTCCGATGCGGACGGCGACGGTGTGCTTGCCAGCCGCGCGGTCCTGCTCGATGTCGCGCAGGTTGTTGACCACGAGGATCGCTGTGATGATCAGTCCCGGTGGTACCGCCATGAGCCACACGAGTGGCGTCGTGGCGCCGACCTGCACCCAGTAGGTGCCCACCACTGCGGTGAGTCCGAAGAACAGGAAGACGAACACCTCGCCCAGACCGTGGTAGCCGAGCGGATAAGGGCCGCCGGTGTACGCCACGGCAGCGATGATCGCAGCGACGCCGATCGCGAGCACGAGTGGGCCGCGCACCCACGTGAGGTAGAGACCGATCAGTAGCGCGAGACCAAGGGCCACCTTCATGCCGGTCTTCACCTGGCTGCGTGAGAGCAGACCGGTGTGGGTGACGCGGGTGGGTCCGAGCCGGTCGGCGGTGTCTGCGCCACGCTCATCGTCGTAGACGTCGTTGGCGAGGTTGCTGCCGATCTGCAGGAGGAGTGCGATCGCCAGTGCGGCGAGCGCCGGACCGGGCGCGAAGCTGTCGTCGAAGAAGGCGAGAGCCGTGCCGACGATCACGCTCGATGCTGCGGCTGGAAGTGTTTTAGGACGGATCGCAAGCAGCCATGTCCTAAGTGGGCCGGGTGCTGCGACCAGCGTCTTACTGGCGGTCTGCTGCTCCATCATCATCCGTTCGTAGGGTCCACGGTCGTGTGCATGATACCGCGTGATGACCGAGCCGGCCTCAGGATCCGCCCTTGCGTTCTTGTTGTCGACCCTGTTAAAGTGCGGTTCAATCACATAGAGCGCCTGTGATGGGGAGTAGTACTCCGATCAGCAAAGCCTAGAGAGTCGGGGATGGTGGAAACCCGACGAGAGCGATCGGCAGGAATGGACCCTTGAGGCTCCGGAGCAACAGCGAGCGTGCTCAGTAGTTCCGGCGGATGCCCACCGATACAGGGGACCGGGTATCAAGACCGAACGTGGTCAGCGTACTGCAGGACGAGTGGCCGATGCCGGAAGGCATCGGCAACAAGGGTGGCACCGCGGGAGCAGAGCTCTCGTCCCTTTGAGGACGAGGGCTTTTTTGTATTCCGGCAGTGCCGAGAGGAGCTAGGCGATGTGTAGCGTGCATCTCATGGAGACGCAGGAGCGTGCCAGTAGGGCGCGGACGATCGGGTGTCGGGCAGGGCGGCGATGGCGTCAGGTCATCGGTTCTCACACGTTCATCCGAGTCGTTCATCCACACCCGAAAGGAACACGATCATGAGTGAGAAGACCCGCTATCTGCTCGACGAGAACGATATGCCTACAGCCTGGTACAACGTGCAGGCGGACCTACCCGAACCACTCGCGCCGTCGCTGGACGCTGAAGGTAATCCGATGGGCCCAGAGCAACTGTCGGTGCTCTTTGCTACGGAGTGCATCAAGCAGGAGGTCAGTCAGGAGCGATACATCGATATCCCCGGTGCGGTCATCGACAGGCTCAAAGCGTATCGGCCGTCTCCGCTACATCGCGCGTTGGCGCTCGAGCGTGCGCTCGATCTTCCGTCCGGCGTGAAGATATTCTACAAGTATGAAGGCGTCTCTCCTGCTGGCTCCCACAAACTCAATACCGCGCTGCCACAGGCGTACTACAACAAGGCCGAAGGTATCGATAAGCTTGCCACCGAGACCGGGGCAGGGCAGTGGGGGTCTGCGTTGGCAATGGCCGGTGTGATGTTCGGCATAGACGTCGAGGTCTTCATGGTCCGTGTCTCGTACGACCAGAAGCCGTACCGTAAGGCTCTCATGGAGACCTACGGTGGGCGCGTTCACTCGTCGCCGACGATGCTCACCGAGTCTGGTCGGCACGTGCTTGCCATCGATCCCGAGTCGACCGGTTCGCTCGGCATAGCGATCTCGGAGGCAGTGGAGGTCGCTGCAAAGGATCCGGGTACGCACTACTCGCTCGGCAGTGTGCTCAACCATGTGTGCGTCCACCAGTCGGTCATCGGTCTGGAGGCCATCAAGCAGATGGAGATGGCCGAAGCCGAGCCGGATGTCGTGATCGGCTGCATCGGCGGTGGCAGTAACTTCGCCGGTATCGCGTTCCCGTACTACCATCGTCGTTTGAACGGGCTGTCAAAGGCACGTCTGCTTGCCGTCGAGCCGACTGCATGCCCGACGCTCACCGCGGGCGAGTACCGGTACGACTTCGGTGACGAGGCGAAGCTCACACCACAGATGATGATGTACACACTCGGCCACGACTTCGTCCCTGCAGGGATCCACGCGGGTGGGCTTCGCTACCACGGTGACTCTCCGCTCGTTTCCGCGCTCGTTGCATCAGGAGATGTCGAGGCGATCGCGGTACACCAGACGGCATGCTTTGCAGCGGCCATCCAGTTCGCGCGGACCGAGATGATCCTGCCGGCGCCTGAGAGCAGCCATGCGATTCTCGCGGCGGTAAACGAAGCACTTGAAGCCAAGGAGGCGGGAGAGGATAGGACGATCCTGTTCAACCTCTCCGGCCACGGACACTTCGATCTCACTGCGTACGAGAACTACATGAGCGGTGGGCTGGTGGACTACGATTTTGCTGCAGGAACGATGCTCAAGGGTTAAGTGAGCCAGTGCCCGATGCCTTACCTGATGATCTGGAGGATCGTATGAAAGACGTATTGCTTCCATCGGCTGCTATGGCATACGCGACGCCCGACGCGAAAGGCTTCTTCGGCCCGTACGGTGGGACGTTCGTGCCCGAGACCGTGGCTCCCGTGCTCGCGGAGCTTGCAGATGTGTATGAGGCTGCGATCCGCGATAGCACGTTCATGGATGAGTTGCGGTACCTGCTGAAAGACTACGTTGGTCGACCATCGCCACTGTACCGGGCCGACCGTCTGGCTGAGGCGGTAGGTCTTGGCACCGTCTATCTCAAGCGTGAAGACCTCAACCATACCGGAGCACACAAGATCAACAACACCCTCGGTCAGTGCTTACTGGCACGGCGGATGGGCAAGAAGCGCGTGATCGCCGAGACCGGTGCGGGACAGCACGGGGTCGCGACCGCCACCACCGCTGCGCTCATGGGGATGGAATGCGTCGTCTTCATGGGCACCGAGGACATTCGCAGACAGGCACTGAACGTCTACAAGATGCGCTTGCTTGGAGCTGAGGTCGTCCCGGTCGAAGATGGTTCGGGTACGCTTGCTGATGCCGTCACGGCGGCGCTTCGCCACTGGGTCGACTGCGTCGACGACACGTTCTACGTCATCGGATCGGCAGTGGGGCCGCATCCGTATCCGCTGATGGTGCGGGACTTCCAGAGCGTGATCGGTGTAGAGGTCCTCGGGCAGCTCGATGAGAAAGCGGTCGAGTCGGTGGATGCGGTCATCGCATGCATCGGCGGTGGCAGTAACGCCATCGGCACGTTCTATCCGTTCCTTCGTGATATTCCGGCCGACCGCAGGCCGCTGCTGATCGGTGCCGAGGCGGCTGGCCTAGGATTGGAGACTGGCCGTCACGGTGCCGCGCTTACAAAGGGCACACCGGGCGTGCTGCACGGCTTCTACAGCTATCTGTTGCAGGACGAATCAGGCCATGCTCTAGAGGCGTACTCGATCTCTGCGGGGCTCGACTATCCTGGTGTGGGCCCGGAGCATAGCTATCTCAAGGACGAGGGTTTGGTGCGCTACGAGACCGTTACGGATGCCGAAGCGCTGGAAGCGTTCGCGCTGCTTACGCGTGTCGAGGGCATCATTCCGGCGATCGAGTCGTCGCACGCGCTCGCGATCCTGCCACGCATCGCCGGGGAGCTTGGGCCGGACGCCACAGTGGTCGTCACCGTCTCGGGCCGCGGTGACAAGGATATGGATATCGTTCGGGAGGCTGGTCTCGGCGCCGGATAGTACCGCGGACAGGAAGCTGTCACTGCTGTTCGGCGCCGAGAGGTGTCGCTATTCCAGCCTGTCGAGTTCGGTTTTGAGACCGTCCTCGGAGGTCTCACCGATAACGGTGTTGGCCAGGCTGCCGTCGCTGTTGACGAACACGAACGTCGGGACGAACTGCACGCCGTACTGCTGGGCGAGCTGGTTGCCGACTTCGCTCGTCTCGACGTTGTACATCCGGATAGCGACCGTGTCCTCGTACTGAGGTTTGAGCCCATTCACGATGGGCGCCATCTTGGTGCAGCTGGGTCAACTGGTGGTGTAGAACTCGTACATCGCCGGCATACCCTCGGGGATGGGGCTTTCGTCCGGCTCAAGGTCGGCGCTGCCTCCGCCTGTCGCGCATCCGGCCAGCGATGCGAGTAGGGCAAGTGCGAGTGCGAGGACCGTGATTCGTGCGAAGGGGCGCATGGAGACTCCTCTCGTTGGCGTTCCGGTCCAGTGTACCGCGCTTCAGTGGTGGTAGACTCATCGCATGCGAATCGCGCTTGCACAGATCGACGTAACGGTGGGGGATATCGACGGCAACCTCGAGCGCTGTCTCGGTGCCGTCGCATCCGCCGATGGAGCCGATCTTGTGCTCCTGCCCGAACTCGCGCTCACCGGCTATCCGCCGGAAGACCTTCTTGTGCGTGCCGGCTTCGTCGAGCATGCCGAGGAGGCCTTGAGGCGGTTCGCGGAGCGGTCGGCTCGTCCGGCTGTCATCGGCTTCGTCGAGCGTGGCGAAGCCGGTCTCCACAACGCCGCAGCCTATGTCGCCGACGGTGCAGTCTGCGCCGTCTACCACAAACGGCTGCTGCCCAACTATGGCGTCTTCGATGAAGAGCGGTATTTCGAACCCGGTGTCGCTGACGTGATCGTCACGATCGGCGGGGTACCGTGTGCTCTTACCATCTGCGAGGACATCTGGTACCCGGAGACGGTCTCGCGGCTCGCCGCGTCCGGCGTACGCGTTGTGCTCAACCTGTCTGCATCGCCGTACCATCGGGGTAAGGGTGGGGAGCGCGAAGCGATGCTTCGGGAGCACGCCGTCAACAGCGGCGTATGGGTCGCCTACTGTAATCTCGTGGGCGGGCAGGATGAGCTCGTCTTTGACGGTCGCTCGATGGTGGTCGCCCCGGATGGGACGCTCGTCTCACGAGCCGGGGCGTTTGCGGAAGACATCGTATTCGCCGGGCTGGGGACGGGGGAAGCTTCGGCCGCCGCACCGGTCGGCTCGATCGCAGCGACTCCGGAGGGTCCGGAGGAGCTCTATCGCGCGCTTACTCTCGGCTTGGAGGACTACTGCCGCAAGAACGGTTTCAGCGATGTGGTGCTCGGTCTTTCCGGTGGTATCGACTCGGCACTCGTAGCCGCGCTTGCGACCGATGCACTCGGCCCGGCGCACGTCCACGGGGTGCTCATGCCCGGCGTGTACTCGAGCGCGGGTAGCGTGGAGGATGCGCATGCACTCGCGGTCGCCTTGGGTATCGCCACTCACACACTGCCGATCGGTGAACCGCTTGATGCATTCCTAGAGACGCTCGAGCCTGCGGCAGGCGACCTCAAGGGCACGCTTTCCGAGGAGAACCTGCAGGCCCGTGTCCGAGGGACGCTACTCATGGCGCTCTCCAACTCGTACGAATGGTTGGTGCTCGCGACCGGCAATAAGAGCGAACTCGCGGTTGGATACTCGACGCTTTATGGCGACATGGCGGGCGGCTATGCGCCGATCAAGGACGTCCTCAAGACCAGTGTCTACGAACTCGCACGTTGGCGAAACCGGCATGGCGAGGTCATACCTCACGCCACGATCGAGAAGCCTCCCTCGGCCGAGCTGCGCCCCGATCAGACCGATCAGGACAGCCTCCCTCCCTACGACATCCTCGATGCCATCCTGCTCGGTTACATCGAGCAGGACTGTGGTATCGCAGGTCTGCTCGCCGATGGTCATGATGCCGTCACGGTGGAACGCGTGGTGCGCATGGTGGACGCTGCCGAGTACAAGCGACGCCAGGCTGCGCCGGGAACTCGCGTGACTGCCAAGGCGTTCGGACGCGATCGCCGAATGCCGATGACCAATGCATACCGGGGCTGAGATGACATCCTGGACACTGGAGTGGATTGAGGCCACGGATCTGCGGATGGCAGAGGTACATGCTGTCCGGCACGAGGCGTTGTTTGCGCCGTTCGGGATCCCGCGCGATGATCGGTGGGACGACGAAGGCGCTGACCGCTGTCACCTTGCGGCGCTGTGTGATGGACGTGTCGTCGGGTACGCGTGTCTGGTACTCGAGCCCGACGGTTCCGGTCATGTCCGGCAGGTGAGTGTGCTCGGGAGCGCTCGCGGGCAGGGGATCGGTCGTGAGCTAATGGTCGAGGTCGAGCGTGAGGCCCGACGTCGGGGGCTGCCGCTCGTTTGGCTGAACGCCAGGTGTACGGCAGAGGGCTTCTACCATGGTCTGGGGTGGCGTACGGTGAGCGGTGTGTTTCCCTCTGGCCGCACCGGAGTACCGCACGTCCGCATGGAGTGGCCACTCAGGTGATAGCGCGGAACGCCTTGGTGGCATAACCTATGTGCGGGCTGCTTCCTGTGCCGCACGATTCAAAGGCATGCCCGCGTTTCCCAGTCGTCGAACCACGAGGAGGGTCTTATGCCGAGCATCACCCGTGATCAGGTCCGTGTACCGATCGACGTCCCCGCCGATGCGCGAGAGACGTACATCGACAACTACCTGGCTGCCACGCGGGGTACCGGGCGGCTGATGTTGTTCGCCTGCGATCAGAAGATCGAGCACCTGAACAACGACTTCTACGGCCCCGGGATCGATGTGGCGGACGGCGAGCCCGAGCACCTCTTCCGCATCGGCAGTCAGGGCGTTTGTGGCGTGCTTGCAGGTCAGCGCGGTCTCATCGCGCAGTACGCTGCCGACTACCCGGACATCAACTACCTCGTGAAGATGAACTCGAAGACGCACCTTGTGAAGACCTCTGCAGCGGATCCGGCCAAGCATCAGGATGATCCGTACTCTGCGCAGCTCTACGACATCCAGACCGTGCTCGACCTGCGTGACAACGGTGCGAACGTCGTGGGAATCGGCTACACCATCTATCTTGGCAGCGAGTACGAGTCGAACATGTTGCAGGAGGCGGGGCAGCTCATCGCCGACGCGCATTTGATGGGTCTTCTCGTGGTGCTGTGGATTTATCCGCGGGGCCGTGCTGTTCTCGATGAGAAGGATGCGCACCTCATCGCCGGGGCCGCCGGTACTGCGGTCTGTCTTGGCGC
The DNA here is from genome assembly GCA_034007245.1 of Coriobacteriia bacterium. Lineage (GTDB taxonomy): Bacteria > Actinomycetota > Coriobacteriia > Anaerosomatales > Anaerosomataceae > Anaerosoma. The sequence goes on from JAVERH010000026.1 coordinate 15,724, forward strand.
CGATTTCGTCAAGGTCAATCCGCCAAAGCCCGACGCAAACGCAACGGCTGCCGAGAAGCTCAAGGAGGCGGCTGCGGCTGCGGGTCGCACGGGTCTGGTATGTGCAGGTGGCTCGACCGTCGATGCCCAGACGTTCCTCACGCAGCTCTGGGAGCAGATCCATGTTGGTGGTGCCAGTGGTAACGCCACCGGCCGCAATATCCATCAGCGTTCGCTTGATGAAGCCGTGCGTCTTACCAAGGCGATCAGTGCCGTCACGCTCGGTGACTGGAGCGTGGAGGACGCGCTTGCGGTCTTCAGCGGAGAGAAAGAGTACACCGTCTAGCACAAAGGTCTTGTGAACATTCGGCGCGGCATCGCCCTTCGGGGTGGTGCCGCGCTATCATTACCATCTGACCGTCGCCAATAGTGCGGAGCAGTATGCCGATCAACGACTGGTTCAAGCAGCGCGAGGGACGCCGGTACACCGTTTCGGGACAGGACTGTGCCGAGAATGCGACCGAGACAGTGCCGGATGGCGTCTGGCGTTCCTGCCCTCAGTGCAAAGGCACGCTCTACCAGGGCGACGTGGCCCGATGCATGTCCGTGTGTCCGCATTGCGGGCATCATTTCGAGCTCATCGCGCACGATCGCATCGCGATGATCGTCGATCCCGACACCTTCGAGGAGACCGACGCTTCGCTCACCTCGGCAGATCCGCTGTGCTTTGCTGCAGGTAAGCCGTATCGCACGAGTCTGGACCGGGCTTACGAGAGGACGGGCATGGCCGATGCGGTGATCACCGGTCGCGCGATGCTCGGCGGCCACCCGGTCATCGTGGGCGCGCTCGACTTCCGGTTCGTGGGCGCTTCGATGGGATCGGTCGTGGGCGAGCGTATCGCCCGGGCGTTCGACCTCGCGCTCGAGGAGCGCCGGGGTGTCGTGCTGCTCGTCGCTTCCGGGGGTGCCCGCATGCAGGAGGGGATGCTCTCGCTCATGCAGATGGCCAAGACCTCTGCGGCTGCAGGTCGTCTCGCGGGGGCCGGCCTCCCATACGTCTCGGTGCTCGTGAACCCCACCTACGGCGGTGTGACCGCGAGTTTTGCCGTTCTTGCAGACGTCATCTTCGCCGAGCCCGGCGCGATGATCGGTTTTGCCGGTCCGCGTCTGGTGGAGCAGACGATCCGTCGCTCACTTCCGAAGGGTTTTCAGTCGGCAACATCCCTGCAGGGTCACGGCATGATCGACGGTGTGGTACCGCGCGCCGAGCTCCGCGAGCGAGTGTCGACGGTGCTCGGCTACCTGATGCCCGCCGGCACCCGGGGAGGTGACGCGTGATGGCGCGGTTCATCATGGAGTTCGAGCGTCCGCTGGCCGAGCTCGAGGGCAAACTCCTTGAACTCAAAGCGTTGGATATCGCAGCCACGCCCGAGCTCGTCGCCGAGCTTGCGGACCTTGAGCGTGAGGTCGAGCGGTTGCGGGCCACGCTGTACTCGGCACTCAGCCCCTGGGAGAAGGTCCAGGTCAGCCGTCACCCCGAGCGTCCCAAGACCGAGGACTACGTCTGCGGGATCTTCGATGATGTCATCGAGCTGCGGGGCGACCGCACGTACGCCGACGACCAGTCGATGTTCACCGCGCTCGCCACACTCGGCGGACGGCGCGTGATGGTGATCGGGCACAACAAGGGCCACACCACCAAGGAAAACATAGCTCGCAACTTTGGCAGCCCGCATCCGGAGGGCTTCCGTAAGGCCGAGCGTGCGATGCGGCTTGCCGGCAGGTTCGGGTTGCCGCTGGTGACGTTCCTCGATACGGCCGGCGCATCACCGGGGCTCGAAGACGAGGAGCGTGGACAGGCGTGGGCCATAGCGCGCTGTCTTGAGACGCTTGCGGGGTTGCCGGTGCCGGTGGTTGTGGTGGGCATCGGGGAGGGCGGCAGTGGAGGTGCGCTTGCAATCGGCTTCGGCGACCGGATGATCATGCTCGAACACTCGTACTACTCGGTCATCAGCCCGGAGATGTGCGCCGTCATCCTGCATAAGGACGCCGCTCGGGCTCGGGAGTCTGCCGCAGCACTCTCGCTTACCGCAGATGACCTTCTAAGTATGGGGATCGTCGATGAGATCGTGCCAGAGCCGCCGGGAGGCGCACACCGCGAACCTGGTACAGTTGTAGCAGAGGTAGGATCGCGCATCGCAAGCGCGCTCGACACGCTTGCAGGGGCGGACCGCGAAGAACTCGTGGACCGGCGCTACCAACGTCTCCGTGCCATCGGTGTCTACAACGAGGCCAGTTGATCGACGCAGCTTTGGCTCACCAACGACTTTGATTGGGATGTGATCGCGTGGGCAAGGGGTCCGGTATCAAGCGTGTTGGTATGCTGTTCGCCGGAGGACCTGCACCGGCAGCCAATGCGGTGATCTCTGCAGCCGCACTCTCGTTCATCAACAGTGGCATCGAGGTCATCGGCTTCTATGACGGGTACGATGCCCTGGAGGATTATTCGTCCGAGCATCCGCTGGTCGAGGGCTGCAACTTCATCCGGCTGACCCGGGATCACGTCTCGGCGATTCGTAATCGCAAGGACATCATCCTGCGCACTTCGCGTGCCAATCCGAGCATGCCCGTGCGGGATGTTGCCGACGCGCAAGACGAGGTGCTGAATACCCGTCTGCGCGCATCGTATGCAGCGTTCGAGCGCTACGAGATCGACGCACTGGTGTCGATAGGTGGCGACGATACGCTCAAGCGGGCGAACTGTCTGGTCCAGCTCCAGGAGCAGGAGCCGGGGCTGCGTCCCGTCAGGATCGTCCATCTCCCCAAGACGATCGACAACGACTACTTTGGTATCGACTGGACGTTCGGCTTCTTCTCGGCAGCAGACTCCGCGGCGGCTGCGATCCGCAATCTGGGCGCGGACGCCCGCTCCACGCAGGTCTGGTATGTGCTCGAGCTGATGGGACGCAAGGCCGGCTGGCTGACGTATGCGGCGGGAATCGCCGGAGAGGCGACCCGGATGCTCTCGGTCGAGGACTACGACGGGGTGTTCGACGTGCGTGCCGAGGCCGAGCGGATGGTCGATCTCATGCTCAAACGCGAAGAGGATGGGCGCAACTACGGCATCATCTGCATCGCAGAGGGCCTTGCGGATCGTCTTCCCGACGAGCTGCGACCGAAGGCCGACGATGGGCACGGTAATCTACGGCTTGGCGAGGCGCAGGTGGGCAAGACGCTTGCTCGCGAGATGGCATCGGTGTACGAGGCTCGTACTGGGCGTCATATCAGGGTGCGGAGTAAGCAGGTCGGCTACGAGGTCCGATGCGCCGAGCCTGGCGCGTTCGATGTGCTTCTTGGCACGCAGCTTGGTGTGGGGGCGTATCGGGCGCTCGTGGAGGAGGGGCTCACTGGTGTCATGGTGAGCGTGGAGGATCAGCTCTCACTCAAGTATGTCCCGTTTAGCACACTCATCGACCCGGAGACCATGAGAACGAAGATCCGGTTCATCGATCGAGACAGTGACTTCTACAAGCTTGCGCGGGCGCTCGAGTACCAGGGTATCCTCTCCGGCGATGCTGACGGGACAGGGCAGTGATAGATCGCGAGCTTGTTCGCATCTTCCGTGAGATCGGGGAGGACATCTTCCACACGGGTCTCACGTCGAGTCATGGCGGCAACATGAGCGTGCGTTGTGGTGACCGTATCGTCATCACACGGACCGGATCGATGCTCGGTCGTCTCGGAGACGACGATCTCGTCGAGACGGGCATGGATCCTGGCGCCTCCGATGAGCGCTGCAGCTGT
>JAVERH010000059.1:0-11986 GCA_034007245.1 Coriobacteriia bacterium
AAATCGTGGTGCACCGGGCCATCTATGCGGCCACCGATGCGCAGGCGATCGTACATGCGCACCCGGTGCACACGATCGCGCGGAGCTTCGATGCCGATACGATCGTCCCGGCCGACTCGGAGGGTCTCTATGCACTTGGCGAGATCCCGGTGGTGACCTCGGCACGTACGATCGCATCAGCTGAGGCAGCCGAGGTGCTCGCGCGGGCACTGTCGTCTGCGCCGGTCGCGGTACTACGTACGCACGGGCCGTTCGCTAAAGGCGCCACCATCGAGGAGGCGTTCATGTATGTGAGCGCCCTTGAGGCGAGTGCGAAGATACTGGATCTGCTCGGTCGGTAGGGTCTGCCTTACATCGCTCCGAGCAGTAGCCCTTGAGCGATGATAGGGAGTGCCTGAATGATGCCCGTGATGCACACGAAGACCAGCATCGCCGAGACTGCCCGCTTGCGGCTGAATCCAACGGCGGTCGAGAGTAGCGCCCCGAAGATCAGCAACAGCCCCCAGATCGTCCATACGTCGATCTGCGAGAGGATCGCATAGGCGACACTGGGCGCATCCGTGGCCTCGATCGGTGCGACCAGCGCTCCGAGACCTGCATGTTGTATCCAAGTGCCGCTGGTGGCCATCGAGATCGTCTGGACGATGTTACGGATAGCATGCGGGAAGAGCGACAGAGACGCGGCTGTCAGCATGGTGGGGAAGGCAACCGGGTTCGCCTGCGTTTTGGCGGTTATGAAGAAGAATGTCGCAGTGTACAGTACTGCCGCGATCGCACCTACGATCCCGAACACCATCGCTGCGGTGGATACGATCGCCGCGGTAGTGTCGTCGCTGGTATCGAGCATGAGGTCACCGCTCGCTTCCATCTCGGCCATGTCCCTCTCGTACTGCGCACGCTCGTCCTCGGTCCACGACTCCATCTCCTGCTCCATGAAGGCATCGGCTTGTTCTGTCATGGCAGCTGATTCGAGTGGCGCGGCCACCGACGTCTTGATGAGGACCGATGCCACGAGGATGAGCGCGAGCGGGATCCATAGCCATCGTGCCGCAGAGCCGATGCGATCGAATGCCCGGGAGGGTCTGAGAAGTCCGGTCATCATCGTGAGAAACGCGTGCATGTCTCCTCCATCATTCGTGTCGAAGCGCGGTCAGGGGGTCGAGGTTGGCGGCACGGACCGCAGGAAGCACGCCTGCAAGCAGTCCGATGCCGGCAGCGAAGGCGATCGCGAACAAAGCGAGCCACACGGGGATCTGGAAGAACGCGGTGGTATCAGGCATGACCGATCCGGTAGACCCTGCCTCAGCGGCGATCATGCTTTGCACGAGGAGGTTGGCGAGGGCGGCACCGGCCCACGAGAAGGTGAGTCCACCGATGCCACCGAGGACGCCGATAATGGCAGCCTCTCCCAGGAAGACGCGTTTTACCTGGCGATTCGATGCGCCGACCGCTTTCATGATGCCGATCTCGCGTGTCCGTTCGTAGATCGACATGGTCATCGTGTTTGCGATGCCGAGTGCTGCGACCAGCATCGCGATCGCGCCGAGTGCGCCGAGGACGCCCTGGATGATGAAGAACACGATGTTGAGTTGTTCCTGCATGGACTGGGCAGAGAAGGCGAAGTAGCCCTGCTCCTCTATGGTTTTCGAGACGGCTGTCACGTTTTGGGTGGAGTCGGCCTTCACCGTGAGGTTCTCATACGTCACGCGACGGCGATCGGCCTTGTTCATATCGAGCGCCGACTCCAGGGTCACGAACGCGGACTGGTCGGTCTGCATGTCCGTCGGGGCGATGACTCCCACAACGGTGAAGCGTAGCGTGCTCTCGGTCCCCTGCGCCATCGGGTCCGACACCAGCTCCTCGTCGGTCGGCCACTCCATGACTGTGACCTCGAGGCGCTTGCCGAGTAGGTCGAGCTTCATCCCGCCGGATGTACGGCCGGGAAGCGTTTCATCACCTTCCGGAGAGAAGGAGGTCGGCACTGCAGCCCCGAGGACGATCTCGCTATCGGTGCGAGGTAGCCGACCAGACTCAAGCACGTATCCGAACGTTTCGAAGGCGTCCATCGGGGCGCCCATGATGCCCGAGTAGGACTGGTATCGCTTGTATGACATCCCCTGGGCGCTCATCACGTACACCGTCGGCATGACCGCTTCCACATGCTCGATCGCCGCGAACTGTTCCACTGTGGCATCGGTGAGCTGACCGTCCTCCATGCTCACGGCGATCGGTCCGCTCTCCACGGAGCCGGGTAGGACGGTGATGTGTGTCGCGGCGCCGAGGTCCCCCAGGGATGCTACGAGATTGTCCTGCAGTCCGATGCCGAGGGAGACCATCAATACGATCGCCGAAGTGCCGATGACCACGCCGAGTGAGGTGAGCGCAAGGCGCAGCTTCATGCGGCGCAGGTTGGAAACGACCAGGAGCGCGAGGTCGCGGAAGCGCATGGCTACTCGCCCAGACCGAACAGTGCTTTGAAGAACCGCGTGATCCAGTTGCCTTCGTCTGTCTCATCGGCAGGTTCGCCGGGTGGTTCTTCGGTGATCTCCGGCTGAGCAGTGACGGTGATAGTGCGAGTCTCGCGGAACGTCTGCTGTCTCCCGAAGTCATCGCGGTATGTGAGTATGACTGCCACATCGAGATCGCCGGCTTGCTCGGCGGTTATTGTGGCGTCGATGATCTCGGTGATCGCAGCGTCCATCGAGCCGAGGAAGATCGTCCCGTCGGAGACGGCAGCAGCGCTGGCCTCGACGCTGAGGGTCACGCCCGTGAGCGCGAAGTCGCTTGCGTTGGCTAACTCGAAGCTGGCCACGAACGGCTCGCCGGCCACCACCGACTCCGGGAGCTGGGCGGTCACGAGTGAAAGGGCAGGTTCGCGTTCTATCAGTAAGCCCACGGTGTAGCTGACGTCCTGACGGGCGCCGTCGTGTTCGAAGCTCACGGTGACCGGGATGTTCAGTGCGCCCGGGGATGTCCCTGGACTTGCGATGACCCGGAAGCTCACGGAGGTCTCCCGCTCACCCTTCAGGGTGCCGACGAATTTCGCATTACCTGTCTCGAGCACGGTGAGTCCGCCTACGGCAGCTGCGCTCGCGGCGTCTGCAGAACCGCCAGCGGAGCCGAGTACGATGACCACGTTGTCGGCACGTCGGTTCGTGGCGTTGTGGAGTGTGAGCGTCAGATCGAAGGACGTGCCAGGGGTGATCCGATCCACCGAGGCGGTGTACGACGTGACCACGATCACCGGTGCCGGTGTGCTCGCAGCCGGGGTGTCCACGAGAAGCGGTGTACTGGCCACTGGTAGCGTGTCGGTCGGAAGCGGCATGTCCAGCGATGCGTCCGCATACGCTCCGGCCGGGGCCACGAGTGATGCGGTGAGTGCAACCACCGTAAAGAGCCGGACGAGTCTGGAGTGCTTCACCTGATGCCTCCTTGTTCGATACGTTCGATTGCGCCGTCGACGATGGTGATTATCCGGTCGGCGACAGCTTCGGCTACCGCGCGGTCGTGTGTGGTGATGAGGAACGTACGGCCCTCGGCGTTCATCGTCTTGATGAGATCGAGGATCTCCAGGCCCGTGCGGGTGTCGAGGTTCCCGGTGGGCTCGTCAGCCAGCATGATGGCTGGTTCGTTCACTGAGGCGCGGGCGATGGCTACGCGTTGTTGCTCGCCGCCGGAGAGCTCGGTGGGCTTGTGGTCGAGCCGGTGTCCGAGGCCGACGGCCTCAAGCGCTGCAGCGGCACGGGCCGTGCGTTGCTCCTCAGGCTCTCCCGAGAAGAGCATCGGCAGTTCGACGTTGCCGCGCGCGGTCATCGTACCGATGAGGTTGAACGACTGGAAGACGAATCCCACCTGACGACGGCGATGGATAGCGAGCTGCTCGTCATCCATTGCTGCGAGGTCTGCGCCGGCGACGATGATGCTGCCGGAGGTAGGGCGGTCGAGGCCGCCGACGATGTTGAGGAGCGTGGACTTCCCCGAGCCCGACGGACCCATCACACAGACGATCTCCCCGTATTCTATGGTCAGGTCGACACCACGAAGCACATCGAGGGGTTCTCCGCCCATGATGTACCGTTTTGCCAGTTGTGTGACAACGACAGCGCTTGGCATCCGTCCCCCTCGAATCCCACAGTCGATCAAGCATGAATCATTACACATTTGAGTGCATCGTGGCGAAGGACTTGTACGCAGTCGGGTCGACAGTCACTCCCACATCGCGCGGGCGGCAGCGCGGATGTCCACGGTGGTGGTGGCGGGTGCGAGTGTCGGCTCATCGGCCTGTGTGCCGCCCGACGCCTGACTCTCAGCAAAGAGCGGTCGTAGCCGGTCCGGTATGAATCGCGAGCGTTGTGCGTAACCGTATGCATCGGAGTACCCACGCCCCGCCCGGTAGTACCTGAGCGGGTGAGTGACGTACAGCGTATGGCGTGCACGCGTGCACGCCACGTAGAAGAGTCGGCGCTCCTCCTCGATCTCGGCCACGCTGCCCGTAGCCATGTCCGACGGGATGTTGCCATCGGCAGCATGGATCACGTACACCACGTCGAACTCGAGACCCTTGGCCGAATGCATCGTAGAGAGCACGAGGTAGTCCTCATCGAGCAGGGGCGGTCCCGCAAAGTCGCCCGTCCACAGGGGGGCGTCGAGTGTTAGTTCGGTAAGGAAGTGCGAGCGATCGGCGTAGCGTGAGCCGAGCATCTCGATCTGTTCGAGGTCGGCGAGACGTGCGGGCGCGGCGTCGTGTCGCTGTTCGCAGATCGGTGTGTAAAACGAGCGTACCGCGTGGATCTGTGCGGCCACTTCGGCGGGAGACGAGTGCGCGAGCGTGCGCATGAGCGCTACGAAGCCAGGCCAGACAGCGGCGGTGGCCTCCGGCATCTTCCGGCCTACCCATGCTTCGCAGTCGCCATCAGCAGCAGCAAGCTCGTCTGCGAGCGTTGCTGCAGTGCGTGGTCCGATACCAGGAAGCATGCCGAGCACCCTGAGTGCCGCGACCGTGTCGTGCGGGTTCTCCGCAAGACGCAGGAACGCGATGAGGTCCTTCACGTGCGCCATCTCCACGAACTTCAGGCCGCCGTACTTCACAAAGGGGATGTTCCGACGCTGGAGCTCCACCTCGAGGTCGAGGGAGTGGTGCGATGCGCGGAACAGTACCACCTGTTGCTTGAGCTCGATGCCTTCCTCGCGGTGACCGAGTATCCGCTCGATGACATACGACGTCTGTTCGGTCTCGTCGCGGCAGGTCACGAGCGCAGGGCGAGCGCCGCTCTCACGCGTGGTCCAGAGGGCCTTGTCGTAGCCCTCGGAGGCTTCAGCGACGATCGCGTTGGTCGCGTCGAGGATGGGGGCCGTGCTGCGGTAGTTGCGCTCGAGCGTCAGCACCGTGGTATCCGGGAACCGGGTAGGGAAGTCGAGGATGTTCCGGACCGTGGCCGCGCGGAACCCGTAGATCGCCTGCGCGTCGTCCCCTACTGCAGTGAGCCCGCGGCCGTTCGGCCGAAGCGCCGCGATGATGTCTGCCTGGATCGCGTTGGTGTCCTGATACTCGTCCACCAGCACTGCATCGAAGCGCTCCCGGACGAGCCTTCCGAGCGCCGGGCTCTCGAGCATGCCGCGCCAGAAGAGAAGCAGATCGTCGTAGTCGAGTACGTGTGAATGCTCCTTACGGTCCACGTATGCACCGAAAAGCCGGGTGAGGCCCTCGGCAGAGTCGGTGCACCACGGATAACGTGTTTCGAGGACATGGGGCAGTTGCTCCTGTGCGTTCACGCAGCGCGAGTAGATATCCAGGCAGGTTCCCTTTTGGGGGAACCGCTTACTCTTGGAGCCGAGGTCGAGCTCTGTGCGTACGGCATGCATGAGGTCTTCGGCATCAGAGCGGTCCAGGATCGTGAAGTCGGGCGGGAGGCCGATCGACTCCCCGTGGATGCGGAGGAGTCTGGCCGCGATCGCATGGAACGTGCCGCTCCATACGCGGGCTCCTGCCTGCACACCCCCGGAGCCCGCAGCCTGGCGGAGCAGGTCGTCCGTACGCTTGAGCATCTCCTCGGCGGCACGGCGCGTGAACGTGAGCAGTAGGATCCGGTCGGGCTGCATTCCGCCATCGATCAAACATGCAACGCGGTGGGCGAGCGTGGCGGTCTTGCCGGTGCCCGCTCCGGCGACGATCAGCAGCGGTCCATCGTCGTGGGTGGCCGCGGCCCGCTGCTCCGGGTTGAGGTCGCCCAGCAGCGTTTCGAGTGAAGGGGAGGGGCTGACGGGTGCGCTCATCGGTGCTCCGTGGTCGCGTGATAGTGCGCCACGATGCTAGCACCACAGCGGAGAAAAAGCGAACAGGTGTTCGTATCTCTCGAGAGGGACGTTATCCGCCGAGCATACTCCCGGCCGGAGGATCCGCTGTCGCATAGCGTTGGACTTCGCCGATGCACTTCTGGCGCGTGGCCTCATCGAGGAACGAGGCTTCGAACGAAGCTGTCGCCAATACCACCAGATCGGATCGCGTGAGTTCGAGGGCCTCGGCAGCGGCCATGTAGTTCTCAACGAGATAGCCGCCGAAGTACGCTGGGTCGTCCGAGTTGATAGTCACGAGCAGACCCGCATCCATCATGGTTTTCAGAGGGTGCTGCGCCATGTCATGCACGACCCGCAGGCGTACGTTGGAGAGAGGGCAGACCGTGAGTGGCACGCGGTCCATTGCGAGGCGAGCGGTAAGCACCTTGTCCTCAAGACAGCGGACGCCATGATCGATGCGTTCGGCGCCGAGGACGTCGAGCGCGCCTACGATGTATGCAGGCGGGCCCTCTTCGCCCGCGTGCGCCACGACGTGGTAGCCAGCCTCACGCGCGCTCGCAAAGACCTTCGCGAAGTCCTCCGGGGGATGCCCGAGTTCTGCCGAGTCGAGCCCCACGCCTGCGATCCGCCGCCGGTAACGCTGCGCATGCTCCAGTGTCAGTGCGGCGCTATGGAGAGGCATATCCCGCAGGAACGACATGATCAGGCGATAGGTGATGCCGAAACGCTGTTGTCCGTCGTTCAGGGCGCGGAGGATACCCGAGATCACCGTACCGAAGGGGATGCCGCGCTCAGTGTGGGTCTGCGGGTCGAAGAACGGCTCGACGTGGCGGACGTTCTCACGGGCGGCTTGCGCGAGGTACGACCAGGTGAGGTCGTAGAAGTCCTGTTCGGTGATGAGGACCGAGCAGCCTGCGTAGTAGAGGTCGAGGAACGACTGGAGGTCGGTGAAGTCGTATGCAGCGCGTGCTTCATCGGCCGACTCATAGGGGAGTGTGATGCCGTTACGCTCCGCGAGCTCGAACATCAGCTCAGGTTCGAGTGCGCCCTCGAGGTGGATGTGCAGCTCTGCCTTAGGCAGACCGGTCACGAATCCGCGCAGTCCGCTGCTCATAGTGACTCTCCTTGCGGTCGACTGCGCCTATGGTGCCCGGGGTGGGAGTCGAACCCACACGACCTTTCGGCCAGAGGTTTTTGAGACCTCCGCGTCTGCCATTCCGCCACCCGGGCATGGGGGCGCTCATCTCACTCTAGAGATAGTACCTGCCGAGAGTCAGAGGAGGAAGCCCATAGCCTTGAGTGCACCAATATCCCCGACGACCGACCAGACGTTCAGAAGCGTGAATGCGGCCACGACAAGCAGGAGCGCAGCGCTCACGCCCATCCTGACGCCGACTCGTTGTAGTGAGTCGGGAGCGTTGCCGACGGCGGTGCCGGATGTCGGTTTCATCTGGCGGTAGGCCTTGAGTGCCACTACCGTCAGCAGGACGCTCGCCGTGGCGCAGACCAGCGTGAACACAGCCCAGACAACATTGATGGCGCGCGCAGAGTCAGGGTCTTGGGCGATCAGCGAGCCGAGGAACATACTGCCGACGATGTACACGAGCGGGAGTACCGTCGCTGCCTGCGTGCAGTCGACGAGGCGGCGTCCGTGTCCGAGAAGTGTGCTCAGTGGTGAGGCGATCGAGAGGCTCGGTTCGCCTGGACGGGACTGTGACAGAAGGAGGGATATCCGCAGGGCGCCTGCAGCGGAGATGGCGCTCCCGACGAGATACACGAGAGCGAACGCTATATACGCATGGAGATACATACTGCTCGATGTAAACGACATATACCCCTCCGGGCCCCCGATAGTTGCAATAAATATGATACGCGAACCTGTCGCCGAGGGATGTTCCCGGTTGGTGTCGGTCTTGTGTCGGTTCGGGGCAAGCCCCGATTCTCTAGCGCACTCAGGCGACGTATACTTCTCCCATGGACGACTCCATCACACTTCCCGGTACTTTGGATGCACCAGCGCGTACACACGTTCGGAATGTGGCCGCCAATCTTCAGCTGATCGCTGATCTTGGTTATGGGAACATCACCCTGCTCGTTCCGCACGACGCGCGGATGCTCGTCATCGCCGATGCGCGTCCAATGACGGCGATGTCGGCGGTCCCGCTTACTCGCTTGGGACAGTCGATGAATCGCGCAGAGGAACCGGAGGCTTTCGATGCACTCGAGACCGGTGTGCTTGCCTGTGGGGCGAAGCGGCGTGTCCGCAGGGGTGTAGCGTTCACAGCGACCGGCTATCCGATCGGCCCGTCTGAGCATCCGTACGCGGTCGCAGTCCGGCACGTTGCACAGCCGGTGGCCGAGGCGCCTGGCAAGATGGAGGTCGCCTTCATGCGCCTGGCCGCGAGTGTTCTCGAACGACTACAGGAGGGGCCGCTAGCGGATCTCGACTCCGGTGAGTCGTACGCGACATCCCGGCTTGCGGGTGACGGTGTCATGGAGGTCGCCACCGATGGGACCGTGGTGTACGCCAGTCCCAATGCGGTGAACATCCTGCGGCTTGCCGGCCTCGAAGGTTCGCTCGAGGGCAGCGCTGCGGCGATGATCCCGGGGGGTGTCACGGCGGTGGCGCCCGTGCTCGGCACCGACAGCGCGCGCGGTATCACCGTCGCAGTCAGCGGCCGGAGTCTGCGGTACCGCACGATCGGTCTTGCGGACGGAGCCCTGGTGCTCGTGGAGGACGTAACCGATGCGGTCCGTCGCGAGCAGGAGCTGCACGTCAAGGAGATGGCGATCCGCGAAGTGCATCACCGGGTGAAGAACAATCTGCAGACCATCGCGTCCCTTCTGCGGATACAGGCGCGACGGTCGTCGAGTGAGGAGGCGGCCCGTGCGCTCGAAGAAGCGGTGGAGCGAGTCTCCTCGATGGCGGTCGTTCACGAGATGCTTGCGTCATCGGCGGATGAATTCGTCGATCTTGCTGCTGCGGTCTCCACGGTCGTGGATATGGTCAGACGCGGGTTGACCGGCCAGGACAGTGCGATCGAGATCACAGTGGAGGGCAACACCGGGCTCGTTCCTGCGCAGGTAGCCACGTCACTGGCGCTCGTGGTCGCCGAACTCGTGCACAACGCCATCGAACACGGTGTCGGCCCACTCGGCAGCGGATCGGTCGCCGTATCCTTGCAGCGCCGAAGCGCCGACGTCACGCTCGAGGTCCGCGACAGTGCAGGAGCGCTCGAGACAGGGTTTGAAGCGGGTTCGTCATCGCACCTCGGCCTCGCTATCGTAAAGACGGTCGTGGAAGACGACCTGCGCGGGACGCTCGAGTTCCACGCAGGCGAGGAGACCCGCGTGGTCGTGTTCGTGCCGCTTCCTGTTGCCGGTTAAGGAGAGAGAGCATGCGCGTGTTGATCGCTGAGGATGAGGCGCTCATCAGGATGGATCTGCGGGAGATGCTTACCGAGGAGGGACACGAGGTCGTCGGCGAGGCGCGCGATGGCGCCGAGGCGATCACCAAGGTGCGGGAACTTCGCCCGGACATCGTCTTCATGGACGTGAAGATGCCGGGCACCGATGGTCTGGAGGCTGCACGCATCATCGGCCAGGAGTGCATAGCTCCTGTGGTGATGGTGACGGCGTTCTCGCAGCAGACATATGTCGATGATGCGACTGCCGCCGGCGCCATGGCGTATGTGGTCAAGCCGTTCACCCGAGCAGATATCGTGCCTGCGATGACGATTGCCGTGACCCGGTTTGCTGAGGCACGGGCGCTCGAGATGGAAGTCGATGATCTCGCCGATCGTCTTGAGACCCGGAAGGCGCTCGACCGCGCGAAGGGCGTTCTTATGGCTAAGGGCATGACAGAGCCAGAGGCGTTCAGACGGCTGCAGAAGCTCGCGATGGACCGGCGGATGACGCTCAAGCAGGTGGTCGATGCGGTCGTGCTTGCGGCAGAAGCCGAGGCGTGACCGTCGGTAGCGCTTCACATGACCGCTGAGGCCTGCTAGAATCAGCGTACGGCTCAACGGCGAGTCGAACAGAAGAGACGAGCAATGATGCTCACGCGGACCCATAGACGGTCCGGGTGGGCTTTTTTCGTTTACCGGGCAGTGGAGGTGGTCGCACGATGCGGGAGTTCGCGGTCTTCTGGGGATGCACCATCCCTGCGAGGTTCCCTTTCATCGAAAAGGCGACACGCGTGGTCTTCGAGGACCTCGGCGCGACCGTCCATGAGCTCGAGGGTCATACGTGCTGTCCCGAAGGGACGCTCGTGAAGGCGAACGACGAAGACGCGTTCTACACTGCAGCGGCGCGCAACCTTGCGATCGTCGAGCGAGCCGGACTCGGCCTCGTGACCCCGTGTAGCGGGTGCTACTCCACCTTCAAAGAGGCCGCCAGTCACCTTGCGAGCGACTGGCGGAGCCGCGAGCGCATCAACGAGCGCCTCGCCGCCGAGGGCCTGCGCTACGACGGTGCGCTCGATATCGTGCACTTTGCCGAGTGGCTGGCCGATACCGTGGGTGCAGGCGCGCTCGGATCCCGGGTCACGAAGCCGCTCTCAGGCATGCGTGTGGCCGTCCACTACGGCTGCCACCTGCTCCGTCCACAGCCGGCGGTACGGTGGGACGATCCTCTCGACCCCACTAAAGTCGAGGAACTCGTCACCGCGCTCGGTGCGACGATCGTGGACTACACCACCAAGATGCAGTGCTGTGGGAGCGCGCTCGATCGCGTGGGCGAACGTGAAGGTTCGCTCGCATTCTGCCGCCGCAAGCTCTACGACGTACAGGCCGAGGGGGCCGATGCCCTCGTCGTCGTCTGTCCGAGCTGTTTCCAGCAGTTCGATCTCAACCAGGCTGCGCTGCAGCGCAGCAACGAAGACATCCACATCCCGGTGTTCTACCTATCGGAACTGATAGCGCTCGGGATGGGGCACACCCCGGACGAGATCGGGCTCGGCATGCATCGTGTCCCCGTGGATTCGTTCCTCGCGGCGTGGGAGACGCGCACCGAGGACCGCCTTAGGCTTGCCGAGCACTTCGACGTACCGCTTCTCGTGAAGTGCGACTCATGTCAGGCGTGCAAGGACGACTGTCCGGTGTGCAAGGTCGATCCTTCCTTCCAGCCCAACGACATCATCGCGTCGCTGCTCGATGGACGCCTGGACGGCGTGCTTGCCGACGGCGGGTTCTGGAAGTGTCTCGAATGCTACACGTGCCAGGAGATGTGTCCCAGCCGCATCGGCATGGCGGGCATCTTCCGGCAGCTCAAGGAGCTCGCGGTGGGTCGTGGATACGGTCCGGAGGGCGTGACCGCCGCCTACGCGGAGTTCCTCTCGACAGGCGCGCTCGGGCGGCCCAGGCAAGGCGCACGCAAGAAGCTCGGTCTCGCCTCGCTTCCCACGGGCGGCGGCGACGTCATCGGTCGGTTACTCGGCCGGGATGCGTCCGGAACAAGCAGCGCGGCCGGTCAGCACACGGTCACAGCGGAAGAGGAGTGAGGAAGATGGCATACGACCTCAGCCGGTACGATGGATTCGCGGCCACGAACTACCGTGAGGAGTCTCCGTTCAAGATCCACGGGGGTTGCGGTCTCATGGGCATCTGCGACGAGAGTGGCGCGCTTATGAGCGGAGAGGAGCCGATCCGTGCGATGGCTGTCCAGCGGGATCGCGGGAACGGCCTCGGTGGCG